>JAESSZ010000050.1 GCA_016763875.1 Nannocystaceae bacterium | reverse complement strand
TGGCCGCTTCCGCCGGTCGCAGGCGCTCACCGCTGGTAGCATCCCGCGCAATGCCCGACCGATCCGATCGCACGATCCACATTCGGCGCCGCACGATGCTGCGCGGACTGTCCTGTGCCCCGCTTGTTGGCCTAGGCGGCGCACTCGCGTGCGATGGCAACTCTCGCTCGAGTGAGAGTCCCGAGGCCGCTCTGCCTCAGTCGAGTCCGAGCAACCCACAGGCGCCGCAGGGAGATTCGACGATGCGCGCACTGTCCATCTCTGGGTACGTTGCGGAACTCTCGGAGCTCGCACTGTCCAAGGTCGACCGACCGTCTGCAGGTCCAGGCGAGGTCGTGGTTCGGGTTCGCGCGGTTGCCCTCAATCCGGTGGACATTGCTCTAGCCAAGGGCGGACTGCATCGTGTCGCGGCACTTCAGTTTCCCACCGTGCTCGGGTGGGATCTCTCAGGCGAGGTCGCGAGCGTGGGATCCGAAGTCCAGGGGTACGCCGTTGGCGACGCCGTGTACGCCGGCCTCGGGTTCATGGGCGGCGCGTTTGCTGAGTTCGCGGTGGTGCCCGCCGATAAACTCGCCGCTGCCCCCGCGAGGCTCAGCCACCTCAGCGTGCCGCGCTACCGCTTGTTTCCTGCACCACCGTACAAGCGATGTCGCAGACGAGCTTCTCGCGGGGCGGCAGCGTGCTTGTGTTGGGGGGAGCAGGAGGCGTGGGCAGCACCGCGATCCAATGGCTCGCCTACCAAGGTGCCGCACGTATTGTCGCCACCGCGAGCGAGACGAAGCTCGATGCTGTCCGGGCACTTGGCTGCGAAGTCATCGACTACCGCCGCGACGACTGGAGTCGTGAACTGGCCGGTGCCAACTTCGACGTCGTGTACGACACGGTGGGGGATGACAACGCCGCCGTGCGTGCGACCAAGGTGCTGCGCGAAGGTGGTGACTACATCACCATCGCGGGCGGCACGGGTGACACCAGCGAGTTCGGAGGCAAGTACAAGTTCCAGTCATTCGTGACCCACCCCTCGGGCGAAGATCTGTCCAAGGTCAGCCGCGCGGTCCAGGACGGCGGGCTGACGCCTCTCATCTTCAAGGAGTTCGCCTTCGAAGACATCGCCGACGCATACAGCCTGTGCAGCCAGCGTGTCGCCCTTGGTAAGATAGTCGTCGCGGTGTAACCGCGGAATGGGTGGTGCAACCAAGGCCCGGTCTCGACGTCTAACCTTATGTGGTTGAGATGAAGCGCGAGCCATGGAAACGCCAAGCGGTGGTGGCCGGTTTGCTGGCAGCAGGCGCAGGCTCGACGCTGGGTGGCTTCGGGTACCTGATGGGCCCACACTCACACCGGGTCGATTGGGGCACCCACATCCTTGGACTCGCAGGCCTGACCCTGATGGTCGCCTTCGGTTTCTGCTTCTCGGTCGCATGGGTCACCCTGCGCACCATCGAGCGGCGGACCTCTCGGAACACGAGCGCGCCGCGGCTGATCGTCGCCGGTGCCATCGGTGGTGCACTGGGTGGGATCATTCCGGCGGCCGTGGGCATGGGCGGGTTCGGCACGCTCAAGTTGCCGTACGCGGGCACCGCCTCCATCGTCGCCAGCGTGCTTTTTATGAGCACGATCTTCGTCGCGCTGTGGGCACAAGACTGAGCGAACTTCCTCGTGAGGCGCGTCCCGGCTTGCCGCGGCGTTTCGCGATGGCGGCTTTGGCCGCCAGTCTCACCGCGGCAACGGTCGGAACCCTTGCCTGGGTCGGCGCCACCACGCTCGCGCTGGTCCCCGACCTGCAAGATGTCCGTCACGTCGTCGAGATGATCGGGTACGTCCCGACAATGCTCGCTGCTGGCGGGGTGGTGTCCGCGGCGGCTGGTGCGACGATCGCCGCCGCCTCATGGCTGTACCTGACGCTCGAGTTGATCGGCGGTCAGCCGAACAAGCGGCCAAATCCATAGGTATCGCCGCCTTTGAATGCGGTATCGTGTATGCGTGACGACAGAGCTTTCACGTTGGCCACTCGTGAGTGTGATTGCCTGCCTCGCCTGCGGCCCCACCTTTACCGGCGTCGGTGAAGACACAGCGGGGACCACAAGCCAAACCGATCCGGGCTCGGGCAGCGCGGCCGCGAGCATCACCAGTGGGAGCGCAACCGCCCCAGTGTCCACAACGGTTGTGTCCACGACGGAGCAGGACTCCACGACCGGCGCCGACTCCAGCTCATCGAGCGAGGATGACGAAGGCCCGTTCAGCACCTTTGACTGCGCCGTTCATGCGCCTCCCGGGACGTCGACCCATTGCGCGGGCACGCCTGCATGTGACCCCTACAGCCAGAGCTATTGCAGCGAAGGCGAGAAGTGCGTACCCAGGGCCGACAGCGATGGGTTGCACCACAACACCACGGTGTGTGTTGAGGTCGTGCCAGACCCAGTGCCATTGGGCGAACCCTGCGGCTGGCAGGGACCACCCGAGGACGGTCTGGATACCTGCGACTTTGGGGCGATGTGTTACTTCGTCGACCCAGACACCGACGAGGGTGTGTGCACCCCACTGTGCGACGGCGCCATCGACAACCCGCTCTGCGCGAATCCGGACCAGAGCTGCTTCGAGCCTATCCCCGTCTGCGTACCCACGTGCGATCCGTTGCTGCCCGGTGAGTGCGGATCTGGGCAAGCCTGCGTGTGCCCTCGCGAAGAAGGAAACTCGTGTGTATGCGTCGTCGCGGCACAGACCCCGGCGCCGTATCTCGGCCCGTGCACCTTCCATGGACAGTGCGCTGACGGCATGGCGTGCGCGGTCGGTAGGACCGTCGGGTGCGCAGGCCCGTGGTGCTGTACACCCTACTGCGACGCATCCCTCGCCGAGCCCGACCCAGCGTGCCCTGACATCGCATTCGGCCAAATCTGCACCCCTCTATACGAAGAGGGAAAAGCACCGGGTGCCGAGCACATCGGGATCTGTGCAGGGTAGTTGCGGCTACGCCGACACGGCGAGCCGCTGGTGAACGTACGCTTCGCGTTGTGTTGCATCCACAAGCACGTCGGCGACTGCGAGCCGAGACACGCTCATGCTCCGCGTTTCTCCCTCCAATGACACGAGCACGGGCCCGGGGGTCGGTGTGTCGTTGAGCCCCACTGGCCGGACCAGCACCCAGTCCAGGCCGCTGTCATGGACGACGTGTTCCTGTCGCTCGCTGTCCTCAATCTGAGGCTGCAAGATGAGACGGAAGATCAGCTTCCAGATCCATGAGAGCTTCTCATGCGTCTCGCTGACACCGTAGGTGGTTTGCACGACGAGACGGTGTACGCCATGACGGCGCATTGCGTCCACGACATGCTGCGTACCGCGGGACCGCACGTTCATCGCAGTCGCCGAGCTACCGAACAGGCGAACCTTGAGTGCGTTCTCGCGAATACCCAGCGCGACGACCACTGCGTCGTGGCCCGGCATCGCCCGATCGACATCGGCTTGCTGCATCACGTCGCCCACGACGACGCGTACGTTTTTTGGAAGTGAGTCCCCCATCGCGTCCGGCCGCCGCACGAATGCCGTGACGGTGTGCCCGCGCGCCGCGAGTTCGGCGGTGACGATCCGCCCCGTCGCGCCGTTGGCACCGACGACGAGAATCCGGAGAGACGTCTCGGAAGAGGTCTGTGTGCGCTTGGTGGTGAGCATGAACGTAAGATGCGCCCCCGCGACAATGAATCAAATGAATGCGACTGCTACAATCATGAACGTGGATCATGATCTCGGTTCCCTCCGCGGCGTCGACTTGAACCTCTTGGCTGCGTTTGATGCGCTCGCCGAGGCAGGCAGCGTCACCCGGGCGGCCGAGCTGGCGGGTGTCACGCAGTCCGCGATGAGTCATACGCTACGGCGCCTCAGGGAGCTGCTGGACGACCCCTTGCTGGTGCGGGGGCACGGGCGGATGGTGCTCACCCCGCGCGCGGAGGCCTTACGCGGTCCGCTGCGCGCCGCGCTCGGGGACATGGCGCGCGCTATCACAACGCGACCCGACTTCGACGCGTCGACTTCCACCCGTGCATTCCGTCTCGTCGGCCCCGACCTGTTCGACGTTCTCGCTCTGCCCCCCCTGCTCCGCCGACTGGGGCAGGAGGCGCCTGGCGTGAGCGTCGTGGTCCTGCCCATGCCCGCGAACCTGCCCGCGAGCTTGGAGGCCGGTGACATTGACCTCGCGATCTCTCCGGTGCAACTGAACGAGGAGCCCTTCGATCGCCGGACAGAACCGGGCCCCGATCTCCAACGGCGAACACTCCTTCGCGACAAGATGCGTTGCTTCGTTCGTCGGGGTCATCCGGGGATCGCGGCGCGAGGCCGCATGACGCTCACCGCCTTCACCAAAGCCGCGCATGTATTGGTCTCCCCGAGCGGCGCAGGCCAAGGCCTGGTGGACCGCGTTCTTGCGGCGCAAAACACCACACGACGTATCGCGGTGCGCGTACCTCAGTTCAGCACAGCGTTGGCGATCGTCGCGGAAACAGACCTCGTGCTCACTGCCCCATCTGCGTTGGGTGCGGTGGCAACGGCCGAAGCGGCGCTGGTCTCGCTCACGCCGCCAGTTAAGCTGCCTGAGCACGCGGTCGCGATGGTGTGGCATCCACGGTTTTCAGAGGATCGCGGGCACCAGTGGTTTCGCGGTCTTGTGGCGACGGTGTCGGGCGAGATGTCGCCAGGTACCGTTCGGTCGCGCCAGAGCTGAGAGAGACTCCCACGTCCACAACGCCCGGACCGAACCGCCCAACCCTCGCCAAGGCGGAGACTCCAGTTTCAGCCGCCGATGCGACAGTTGTCGCGGTACAGCTCTGGTGAATTTTGGACCCCCGTTCCTCGAACTTGACTGTAGCCGATCTGCTACGTGGACGGCGCGTGCAGATGCCAGAGGTGGGCCTCGCAGCGATGGCGGCCCTATGGGCCTGGGGGTGGCTGCTCCTCACCGTAGGGGATCTGCCATACGGTCCGTGCCAGCCCGGCCACGATCGCGTTCGCGACCTTGAGGTGACGGATGAGGTCAGTTGATGTGGGCGCCATTCCAGAGTGCGCAACGAGGTTCCGCGACCGGCGCAGCGCGGTCATGTCCAACGGCCTTTTGAAGTCTCGCGGAGACGTCCATCCGAACACCGCCCTCTCCGCACGCTCGAGTGAGGGCTCTTCCTTGCCCTCCTCCGCCACCGCATCGTAGGCAAAGGCGCACTGTGATCTCGACCGCCGTCTGGGCCGCAAGCACCGCCTCCATTCGGCTTAGGTCGGTATTTCCTGCCGCGCGCCGTGCCGCGACGTTCAGCTGCTCTCGGGCGAGGCGCAGAACCTGGACGATCGGTGCGTCCGCCGAGGGTCCGACCGTTTCGTCCGGTGCCGGTTTGTGCACGCCACGCATGTTGCCGTTATACATAGATGGCGAAGACGTGGGCAGACGACGAGGCGGCTCGCCTCGTCAAGCCTACCGCGGGCTGGGAGTCAGCGACGTAGCCGTTGCGGACCGGGTTGGAGCGACCGTCGCGCGGGCCTGGGACAAGGGGTGAGAGGCCCTCCAAGCGGGCGAACTTCGCCGGCGCTAGCCGTTGTACTGGGAAAGCGCGGAGCGGGGCAGAAGAACTCGTGGCCACAGGGCGCAGAGCCGTCGCTGGGAACGAAACCGGCCCACGGGCCGGCGTGGACCGGGTTATATATGACGGCAGATGCGTTTCAGGCTTCTCCCGGGCAGCACGCCCTACAAGTCTCTTGCGCCCGGATTTGATACGGGACATCTTCCGGACTTCGTCGTTCTTACCGGGCCCAACGGCAGCGGGAAGACTCACCTGCTTCAACTTGTAGCCGAACACTTCCGCAACCCGACGTTCGACAAACACATCCTGGGATCACACGATCGTGTGATCTCAGCTGTCATCCGCATGAGTGCGTGCTCGTCCCTTGGAACGCGAGACTTGGCGACGCGGGCAACATCAACCCGACGTTTCTGACCGATTTGGCAGTCAAGATCTCTGCGGGCCGTCTGAGGGCCGACACCCGTGCCTGACATCTCCATCTTTGCGATGCCTATCGCCTCGACCGGCTCACCTGTCAGGTCAGAGATCATGGACCAAAACCACCGCCGCCCTCACAATGTCGTAACCAGATTTGCGTGCTCAAATAGCATCCGCGCTTCCCGACCCAACCGCGTGGATCGTGGCCAACTCCTCGTGATGGCGAGCCTCGTTTGGACGTGGCATAGCACTTGAGGACGGCGGCTCAATAGGCTGGCGACCGCCCCGCGGTGCTCTGTAGGTGAATGTGCGGGTAGGTTCGTTTTCGAATCGCGCTGCGGTTTAGCGTGACGGGATTGCACCCCCGCGACGCTATCCCGCCGATGCACCTGATGACGCCTCTCTTGGTGACGCTGACGCTCGCGGTCGGTCCCGCCTGCAAGCCGTGGCACGAGCACAAGACGTGGAGGCGCGGCAACGGGCCCAAGAGCACCTCGCTCACCGAAGGCGTGGCCGACACGAGCGACCCTACCCAGCTGTGCCATGCCAAGCCGATCCACCACTGTGAGGGCGACAAGCTCATCGAGTCCATGGCCGACTCAAGGTGCTACTTACACGAACTCGGAGAAGGAGATCACGCGCAGTCCGTCCTCGATTTGGCGAAGAACATCGTGTTGCTCGCGCCCGAATCGAGAACGTTTGCGGGCACGACGTTCCAGGACAAAGAAGGCTCAGACGGCAAGTTGTGTGCAGACAACTACTGGTTCAACCACGAACCGACTTGGGGAAAAGAACATAGTTGCAGCGGAGCCATCATTTCCGGAAAACGCATCCTCACCGCGTGGCACTGCCTTGGCAATGTCGGCATTGCCAAGGCAGTCACAGGGTTCACGAAGGAAGACCCGAACGTGAAGATGTTCGAACTCGACGTGGAATCCAAGGAAGTGCAGCGGATCGGCAAAGACATCGTGGTGATCCCGTGCCCCACGTGCCCGAATTCATGTCTTGAGATCGCGACCGAGTTGCCCAAGCAGGGTGACCGCGTGTTCGCGCTGGGTCACCCAGTCGGGCTGCCGGCCATCTACGCTGGGCATGGCCACATCGCGAAAGTAGAGGACTCGCTCGCGTCCGTAACGTTTGACGCCGACCATGGCATGTCCGGATCGCCGATCTTCAATCGCAGTCTTGAACTCGTCGGTGTGATGACGAAGACCGACGGCCCCGTGAACCAGCCCGCGTGCAGCTGCGTAGGGCCCACCGTCTGCACACCGAGCTCCACCAATCATTGTAAGACGAAAGCACAACTCGTAACCCGAAAGAAAATTGACCCATGACCACGCTCTCTCTTAGCTATTCCCTATCCGCAACAAATGGTCTCTGCACTGTCCAAGGTGGTGCAGGTGGCGCTCATATCCACCAGGCGAGGAGCGCCCGCGTGTTAGTCCCCGTGTATGTGGTCGACCCGAAAGTGACCGAGGTCGAGCTGACGTTCACGGGCACCGATTTGGCGATGCCCAAAACTGCCAACATCACGTGCGGCTCTGGGTCCGCAAGCGGCAACAGTACGAGTGTCACCATGAAAATTTCCGTTCCCGCGGCCTGCAAGTGCACCTTCTGGAACTGGGACACCACCAACCACGCACCACCTTGCAAGATCAAGGTCATCATCTCGCGTGAGTGAGTCGTGACGGGCTCTCCGACCGACATCGACAGTGATCGTGTCGAGCCTCCGTCGGGCGACCGAATGGAGGCGCGGCGGATGCGTCAGCGGATCGCCGAGCGGATGTTCAACGAAGCGTCGGAACCGGTCCGGGTCGGGCGCTTCGAGCTGATCGAATCCATCGGATCCGGAGGCATGGGAGTCGTGTTCTCGGCGCGCGACCACCGGCTAGAGCGGCGTGTCGCAATCAAGATCCTTCACGACTTCACCGCCGACAGGATCGGCCGCGAACGCCTGCTGCAAGAGGCAAAGGCACTCGCGCAGGTCTCCCACCCCAACGTCGTGCAGGTCTTCGAAGTGGGCGAGCACGAGGGTCGCGTGTACGTCGCGATGGAGTACGTCCAGGGTTCGTCTCTTCGCCAGTGGCGGATACGGGGCGAGCGCCCGTGGGCCGAAGTCCTAAGCCTCTACATGGACGCCGCCAAAGGACTCGTCGCCGTACACGAGGCTGGACTGGTCCACCGTGACTTCAAGCCCGCCAATGTCATGCTGGGGGATGATGGACGGGTGCGCGTCGCCGACTTCGGACTGGCCCGCACCCCGCTCACCGAGGATAGCGCGGGCGGGTTGGCGTCCGCTCCAAGCCACACCGTCACAATCGAAGGCCGCGTCGCAGGCACCCCCGCACACATGCCTCCTGAGCAGCGACTTGGCGGTGAAGTCGACGTGCGCAGCGATCAGTTTGCGTGGTGCACCTGCGTCTGGGAGGGGCTGTTCGGGTCGCGTCCATACGACGACGTCAGTCCCTCGCGGTCACACGCCCCCGTTCTTCCCGCGCCGCCATCGGGCCTCGTTCCATCCTACGTCGTGGACGTCCTGCGCCGCGGACTCTCGTGGGACCCGGCAGGTCGGTGGCCGGACATGCGAGCGCTGTTGGACGCGTTCGCAAAGGGCTCCCGTCGTCGTTCGGCGGGTCGCGGGGTCCTGCTGGTTGGGATGGTTGGTATACTCGCAGCGGCGGGCGGAGCTTGGCTGGCGCGCCCAGATCGTTGTGCGGCCCCAACCGAGGCGATCGCGGCGATCTGGTCGCTTGGTACAGCGCAAGCGCTCACATCAGGGCTACACGCCAACGCCCCAGAGTTCGCCACAAAGGCCGCTCATGCCGCCGCGCATCGGTTCGACACATTCGCGGACCAATGGCTGGCAACACACGTCGAAGTTTGCGAAGCGGCCACCGAACTCCGGCGAACCTCACCCGTCCGGCGGCAGCTCGTAGAGGCATGCCTCGAACAACGACTACAGCGGTTCGGAACGATGGTTGACGCGCTCACGCCCATGTCAGCAGCGAACGCGGTGGGTGCAGACCGACTCACAACCTCCCTGCGCACGCCGATGGAGTGTTTGAAGCTCAAGCCCGAGCTGTTGAACGCGGCTCCGTCCCCGCGAGGTGAAGAGATCGCGCGTGCACACGCGCTGCTGGAACTCGGCTCGACGGCGGCGGCCGCACAGTTGGCGCAACGCATCTCCGAGGAAGTCGAAGATGCCGACCCGCAGGGCCAGGCGGAGGCGGAGCTCATCGTCGGCCGCGCACACGCGGAGCTGGGAGAGGGTCGCAAGGCTGCCAAACATCTGTTGCGCGCCATCGATGTTGGTGAAGCAGCCGGCTCGACCTTCTCGTTGCGCGCGCGTGGATCGAGGTCACAGTTGTCGGCGCGCTACGACTCAAGGATCTCGCATTGGCCACGGCGTGGGCCGCCCGAGCCTCCGCTGCGTGGCGACGCGTCGGCGCCCCACATGAGCTGGGCGCCCGTCTGTCTCTCGCCGAGGCGGAGGTCGCGTTGCTCCGGGGCGACACGGAGCAAGCCCGGAGTGCACTCGACCGCGCCGCCTCGCATGCAGCCACGTTGGCAGAACGGGGGGCCGCACTACGGGAGCGTTTGCAAATCATGCGCGGTCACGCCGAAGCGGACGCAGGCAATCTCGCAGCGGCCCGAGCGGCGTACGAGGCGGGCCGTGCCGCGATCGGAAACCGCTTAGGAGCCGACCATCCCGAGCTCGCGAAGTCGGAGTTGAACCTCGCCCTGCTAGCCCGCGCCTTGGAGGACCCCAAACGCGCGCAACAACATCTCGATGCCGCCCATGCTCTGCTTGAGCGGGCGCTCGGCCCGGACAGTCCCCGGCTCGCCCCCGTTCTTGTGGCTCAGACCGAGATCCTGCTCGCCCGAAACCAACTTGAGGAGGCCCGACGTGTCGCCAACAGGGCATACGAACTACAGCAGCGTCTACCCCAAGCCCACCCTGACCGTGGGGGCGCACTCATCCTGTTGTGTGAGCTTGAAGTGCTCGCGGGCAATGATAAGGCTGCAGCGGACCACGCGCGCACGCTCGCGCGGTCGTGGGAGAAGCATCCGTTCGCCTCACGGCGCCTGGAGGCGATGAACAACGCGGCGTACTACAGCCTCCGCGCGGGCGACGTCGACGCAGGACGGCGATGGGCACGGGCTCTAGTCGACAGTGCCCAACCGGGGTCAACCCTCCATCTGTATGGCCTCGCCTACCTCGGGCGAGCACTCGTCGACGGCGGAGAACCTCGTCGGGGGCTGTTCATCCTCGAAGATCTGCTGGATCGAACGACCGAGGCCAACCCGCAGACGATCGATCTGTTTGGGGCCGAGCTACGGCGATCTGTCGCCCGTGGGCTCATCGCGCTGGGACGGACCGAGGACCGCGGTCGTGCGCGCGACCTCCTCCGCGAGGCAGCGCCCGCATTCTCTGACGACCCTTCGATCGCTTCGCACGTTGCTCACGAACTCCACGCGCTCGCGGACGAGTGACAACTCCCCTACTTTTTGGTGCACCCGGAAGGATTTGAACCTCCGGCCCTCTGGTTCGAAGCCAGTGGCCGAGGGGGATGAGGTTGACCGCAATGATCCGCAGGTAGTTGGAACTACGGAACTACCGCGAATTTGGGTCGTATTCGGGGGCGCTAAACAGCACCGATCCGTGCCGAGACGCGCGGCGGTGGTCCTCGACGTCGCGCGTGACATCTTTCTTTTTGAACTCCTCGCTCCCGAGAACGAATGCGAAGCTGAAGCGACGTTCGCAACGCGGACTGCCTGCAAAACGACGTCAAACGAGCAGCGTCGCCAACGCTGGCGGTGATTCACCGCTGATGCGAAGGCGACCGGCAGGAAGCGAAGAAGGCTGGCGTGGTTGGTGACCCTACAGGGACGAGCGGGCTCCGAAGACGACGTATACCCGGCCCGAGAAGAAGCCGTTGGGCTGCGCCGCGGGGGAGGACACGATGATGTCCGCGAGGCCATCGCCGTTGACGTCGCCCGCCCCGTCGATAGCTGTGCCGGCTTGGTCGCCCTGCTGTCCGTCAAGCGTGAAGCCACCGATCCCGGCTTCGATATCCGAGAGTTCCACGGGCGTGGTGTCGGTGCCGCGCCCGTAGACTACGTACGCCCGGCCCGACGTGGCGCCCGCGGGTCCATCGGCCAGCCGGGCACCGATCGCCAGGTCGGCCAGACCATCGCCATTGACGTCGCCGACGCCTCCGGCCGCGCGCTGACTCGAGTAGTCGAGCGGGTTGGCACCGTAGACCACGAAGCCGCCGGTGCCTGCGGCGATGTCGTCGAGCTCGACCCGCGTGCTGTCGGCTTTGCCGAACACCACATAGGTGCTTCCGGCAGCGAGTCCGTTGGTGGACGCCGCCCAGGCGCCGACGACCAAGTCGTCGAGTCCGTCGCCGTTGACGTCGCCCGCCCCGTCGACCCAGTAGCCTGAGTGATCGTCGGACGACTCGCCATCGATGAGGAATCCGCCGCTGCCCAACGCGGACAGATCGACCGCGGCTCCGTCGGCTTTGCCGAACACCACATAGGAGCGTCCGGCATCATTCCCCGCGGAATCGTCATCCGAGGCTCCCACGATGAGATCCTGCAGACCGTCGCCGTTGACGTCACCGGCCGCGTTGGCTGAGACAATGGTGTGATTGATACCGGCCGACTCGTTGTTGATGACAAACCCGCCAAGGCCCGAGGCCATGTCGCTCGTCTGCAGCGGTCCCGTTGGCTGTCCGAAGATCACGTAGGTGCTGCCCGTGTTGCTCTGGGCCTCTCCGAGGTGGAAGCGGGAGTCCGTCACTACGAAGTCGGGAATGCCGTCGCCGTTGACGTCGCCTGCCCCGACCGACGAACGCCCGAAGAAGCCGGACGATCCCACGGAGACAAAGTTGTCGGCTTCGATGATGTAGCCACCAAGTCCAAGGTCTAGCCAGGCCATCTGATGCGCGAAGACATCCGGGCGTCCGAGCACCACGTAGCCCTCGCCCGTGTTGTAGAGGTTGGGTGCGGCCGTCAGCAGGTCATCAAGACCGTCGCCGTCAAGATCGCCAACGATCGACACCGAAGCGCCCATCCCCCCCGAACCAAGGCGGGGCAGGATTGCGAAGCCACCGCCCGCTTCGGCCGTGAGATCCGATGCGAGCACGGGTTCGGTGGTGGTCTTGCCGAACACCACGTACGCACGACCCGTTGAGCCGATGCCCATAGTGTTGGCCGCTGGAGCGCCGATCACCACGTCGTCGAGACCGTCACCGTTGACGTCTCCTCCGCCACCGACCGCCCGAAGCTGTCGAATTGGGCCTCGCCGTCGATCGCGAAGCCGCCGATGCCTCCTTGCACGGCAAGGAGCGGCACGTTGATCGGCCGGACCACAAGCTCCACTTCGGCCTCGGCCTCGGCCCCGGCTGCGTCTTGTGCCGTGTACACGAATCGATCCTCACCCCAGTAGTCGGTCGGCGGGTCGTACTGGAACGACCCATCAGCTGCGACGGTGACGACTCCGCCCGCTTCGGACAGGGCATCGGCCGACGCCACCATCACGCCGCTACCGTCATAGGCGGTGTCGTTGTCGACCAGGCCGGGCGCGGCGACCACGAGCGTCGTATTTTGGTCGACGAGATAAGCATCGTCGCCAACGGTCGGTGGGGTGAGGACGCAGGTGCTCTCGCAGCCATCGCCGTCCACGGCATTGCCGTCGTCGCAAACTTCCCAGAGGTTGACCGCTCCGTTGCCACACAACGGAAACGGCCACTGTCCGGGGCCCGAGGTGGACAGCACGAGGCTGCTTCCCGACTGCACGACGAAGTCGACGCCATCGGCCGGGTACCAGAAAGGCGCCTGCGCGACCGGGTCCCAACCCCCCACGGCGGTCACCAGCCCCGGTGGTCCCAACGCGATCACTTCGCTCGCCACCATGTCCGGGTGGGTCAAAGGCAGCGACACGTAGTTGTCGCCGGTGTACAGCGGTAGCGACATTTCATCAGGAGACGGGACATAGCCCGTGAGCACACGGGTATCGCTGGCCCCGATCGCGAGGTTGATCAGTGGTGTGTCGCCGAGGCTGTGATCCCACTCGCCAAAGGGAGAGCCGACCCACCAGGAGATCCACGACTGCCCCGGTCCCCACCAATAGAACGCGTAGGCAAAGCCCGGGTCCGCGATCGAAGGCAACGAGGATGCCGTCGGCAGATCCGGGTTGACCAGACTCAGGGGCACCGTGTTGTAGCCGGGCTCGACGTCCAACGTATGCACGCCAACAGTGGTCGATGTCTCAGGGCTCGGGCCGAGAGCAACGACCGCGTAGTACTGATTGGGACAGTCGGCACAGGTGACTCCTGCGTCGACCGCCGTCAGTCCGGCGGTCGTTTCGAGCAAGGTCGAACCGGCGTCTCCAGGTTGGAAGTATGGCGAAGAACTGCGCCATACCTCGTACAGGAGAGCTCCTTCATCGTTCCAGACGAGCGAGATATTGTCGGTACCTACGACAGCCTCGGCCCACAGGTCGAAGCCGGGCAAGATCTGCACGGGTGGCACTTCGACTGCCACATCCCCCATCCCTGCCGGAGCGGGTCCGACGGGCTCGCCACCAAACACAAGAGTGGGTCGGGGCGAGTCGCTGCCGTCCTCGGCCAAGCCGCAACCGACGAGCAATGCCGCCGCGCCAATGATGAAACTGCGATCGATATGGTCGATGAAACTACGTGACATATGCATCCCCCTTTTGCGTGGACGACAAAACGCGCCCACCTTGAAACCCCATGACAATTTGCAGTGACAGCTATCGCTGACGCAGCACCATCGTCAGACGGCCGAGGATACACGGCGGCGGTTTGTAGTCACCGCGAAAAACGGCCCAAGTTGGCAGCGTGTTCTCGACTGAGCGGCTGCGAACTTGCGCGCAGAGTTGGTACTGTCGGGTATCCGTGCTTACCGACTTCGACAGTGGTGCCGTGGCGTAACAGTGTTTGTGGGGATCGAGCGCGCGGGGGCGCCTCCACCGTTGTGGCCGCATGCAAGTTCATCCCGACCGCGTGCGTGTTCGTTTCACAATACGTTGGCATCCTACGTGGTTGAAATGTTGGGACTTTGCTGGCCCTGAGAAGGTCTTTTGGAGCCTCGCGACGGCAATGAGGCCGCCAAGGCCGGATCTTCGAGTGCGTCGCGTCGAATGATCCACGGACCGATCGGCAACGGATGGTCGGCGATTCGCTAGGGCGCTACGCGGAAGCCGACGACGCGTGGTGGTCTCTTTCGGTCGCTCGCTCTGAGAAAATGAACGGCCCTTGTTGAAGGCAGTGGGCATGACCCGATTTATTGGACACCGATGAGGTGAGACAATAACCAAGAAAACGAGTATGGCTAAGAAGACACCTACGAGGAGAGGCAAGGGGGATCCAGCTCAGTTCCGGGAGGACGCGGTCAAGCTGGCACTGGCGCCGGGGGCCTCAGTGGCAGACGTAGCCGACCGCCTTGGCATCTCTGACAAGAGCTTGTACGGCTGGATACGGATTGCCAGTACGGGGAGAGGAGCGGGTGCGTACGCCATCCAAGAAGAGAATGCCGCCTTGAAAGCGGAGGTCAAACGCCTGCGCCAGGAGCGAGTTCGCCGACGCGACTGAGCTTCCAGCCGCCACCGAGTTTGGTGATCACGTCGACGAGGTATTCGTTTACGTTGAGGCCCAGCACCTTGCGCGACATCACGAGGGTGTACGCCGCCGCTAGGCGCTTGGCGCCCTGCACCGACCCGCAATGCAGGTAGTTCTTCCGGCCGATGCACGGCTTCTTGAGAACACGCTCGATCTCCCCGTTGTCGATCTCGAAGCGACCATCGGTGAAGCACCGCTCGAACTACGCGCGCTGGTTGGCCGCGTAGCGAACGGCTTCGGCAAGCGTGGATGTCCTGCCAAGCTTGGGCTTCATCTTGACGACCCAGGCGTAGAACTTCTTGAGCAAGGGCAGCGACTTGCCCTGCCGCAATGCGTGGCGAGCAGCCGCGTCAAGCTTGAGTTCTTGGCTTCCGCCTCGAGCTTGTAGAGCTTGCGGATCCACACGGAACTCCGTCCGGACTTCAACGGCAGCTAACCGCTGGGGTCGAGACCTGCAAGCCGGGCGCCGAGGTCGTCACCGATACGACGGACAAGTTCGTCGCCCTGAGCGTCTAGGGCCACCAGGACGTTGCCCCATGGATCCTCGTGCTGTAGTTCGACTCGGGTCGCGCCCACAGCGAGTACCCACCGCCGTGCATCTGGTCCGTCGAATCGTTCCACGACGCTCGCGCCGTACTGCTTCTCAAGGAAAAGAGCGAGCTTCTCCAGGCCCTCCCAGTCGGGCAGGTTGTGGATTTCGCATCGCACTCGGCCATCACGTTGAGAAAATGAGATTGGGTTCTTTGCCATGGCGGTCCTAGAGTCCGAGCGCAGCGTCCACCTTCGGGTTCGACTTACCGGAGCCCCGAAGGACATAGCGCCAAACTTCATCGCCACGTGCGCCGCTATCGTAGGCCCTCTTGACGACGTCCGACAAGCTTCTCGGAGGTGGGAGCGCGGCAGCAGCGGCTCGGTCAGACATCAAGGTCCGTGCTTGCATCTTGACCTCGTTCCTCAGTCCGAAGGCTTGCAACGCTCTCTCTCTCAGCGGAAGGCTCTGGTCCAACCGTCCTGGGATTCCCTCAAGCTGCGCGTGATACCACTCGCGGGTCGCAACGTTATCGAGACTCCCCGCCTTAGCTCCCCCCTCTGCGGCAAGGGGGGAGCCGAGGTCGAAACGAGCGTTCGCAAGTTCCGTGGCCCCTGCGTGCACGTAGGCCCGGGGATCTGTGTTTTCGTCCGCAGAGGCCGCTGTGGGCATCCTGCGGGCGTTTCCGGTCGCCGGGATCAGGACGCCGACGACGAAGACGAACTGCGCGAAGGCACGCGGGCACCGTACTTGCTCGCGCTCCAACCGGACCGTCGTCAGTGGCGGATGCGTTCG
>JAESSZ010000473.1 GCA_016763875.1 Nannocystaceae bacterium | reverse complement strand
GGCTCTCCTCGGTCTGTGCGGTGTCGCGCTGGTGTACACCAAGGTTGCACCGCCCGAGTACACCCAAGACCACGCGGGGTGGGTCGAGTTGTGGCTCGTGGGGATTGCCGTCGCTGCGCTCCTGCACTGGTTTATCTCGCCATCGCGCGCCGACTTGGAGCTCCGCCGAAGTAGCGGTCCCGCACTTGCGTACACGGCCATCGGTCGCTCGTTGGTTCTGCTCGCCGTCGTCTATCACGCGACCACGATCGCGCTGACGTTGTGGCCCAGCTATCCGGTCTTCAAGTTCCGCTCGAAGACCAAAGCGGCGCTGCATCACTCGGACTACGTGCGAGCGTCCGCCACGTCGCAGAGTTGGCGCATGTTCTCCCCCAATCCGCCGCGCTCAAACGCGTTCATGAAAACGGTGGTGGTCGACGCCGACGGGGAGCAGTGGGACCTCAAGAACAACGCGTTCGACTACCGGCCCAATCCTTGGATCTTCAACGACCGCCTGCGCAAAATGCAGCGGCGCATGGTGGGCAAAGGAAAGTGGTACTTGCGCTACTGGTCGCACTACCAATGCCGCGAGTGGACCCTCTCTCACGGCGAGATCCCGGAGCAGATCGTGATCACGAAACTCGTGACGCGGATCCCCGGCCCCGACAAGGTCGCGGAGAAGGGCCCGTATCATCCGCGAAAACTGAAGGTGCGGGAGCGCGATGTGCAGGACCACAAGTGCATCGGCGACGGGCAGTTGCCCGCACGTGCGTTGGAGCGCCATGGGCTCGAGGTCACCGAAAAGGCACGTCTGCGTGCAGAAAAGACCGCCGAGACCCGCCAACGCAAGTACGACAAGCGCCGCGAGAGTTGGGACAAGCGCAAGGACTTCGGGCGTTGGGCCCAAGCCAAGCTCGAAAAAGCTGAGCGTGAGCGGAAAGCCAAAGAGACCAAGAAAGGCCGGCGAGGCCGCGTTCGAGGCCGTAGCGAGCGCAGCACGGAGTTCAAAGCGAGTCCCTCGGACCGGGCTGAAGCTTCCGCAAGGGAAGATCGCGGCGTCGAGGAGGCGGGGGGGCTCGGCGAATGACCTCTTGGGCCAACGTTTTGGTAGGTAGTATGGAGGTAGGTTGATGCGCGAGGACGACGACAGACCCGGGTCCGAGGAGATCCCGGTGCGAACCGAACTCCCCGATCTAACCCAGACGTTGCTGCACGCTGAAGTCGCGCACGACGACAAGCCTGGCGCCCGGTCTGCCTACCCGCTGTGGGGCATGCTCCTCGCCACGGCATTCATCCTGTTTCATGCGTCTGTGCTCTTGGTCCACAACCTGCCGAGCAAGGGCCTGTCCAAAGACGTGCGAGTTTGGTTTGACAAGCAGTTTCAGACCAACCGCTACTTCCGGGCCACCGGCAATACCCAGAGCTGGGCCATGTTTGCGCCCAACCCCCACCGCAGCAACATCTTCATGAAGATCGAAGTGCTCGACGAACAGGGCCAGCTGTGGGACCTCAAGCACGACATCTACGGCAAGCGTCGTTACCCCTACCTTTGGTACGACCGCCGCGGAAAAATCAACCGCCGCATTATCGACGGCAAGGGCTACCGCCGTCACTACGCGGCGTGGGTGTGTCGCCAGTGGGAGCGCACGCATGGGGTTCTGCCCGAGGAGGTGCAGTTCACCAAACTGTGGACGCGCATCCCCTCGCCCGAAGAGCTGCTCAAGCAGACCAAAGGTCGTCCCTGGCAGGGCTACGACCCAATGAAGTTGCATTTGAACGAGCGCGAAGAGGACGCCGTGCGTTGTTCCAGTACACGACACGCGCAGCTCCCGAACTACCTTCGCGCGCGCTACGGCATGGAGATCATGGACGACAGCCACTTCCGCGGGATGCACATCAGGACTTGGGTCGACATCGCCGAGGACAAAGCCGAGGCGGAGGCAGCCGGGGACAAAACTAACGGCGCACGCAGCTCGCGCAGCAAGAGAAAGGCCAAGAAACGGTGATAGGTCTTCTACTCGCCTTCAAGAAGGACAAGCCGTCGATCGATGTCTCGGCCCACGCCGATGACATCACGACGCTGATCCTCTACGCGATTGTTCTGATCATCGCGTTCTTTGTCGTCCGGCCCGAGTTGTGGCGCCGCATGCTCCTGGTCCGCGTGGATCCACGGCCGGCCGCGCTCATGCGGATCTCCTACGGGTTCGTGGTGCTGTGGACGTTCCTCGATCTGGCGTTCACCAAGGGCACGGGCGCGGCCGAGTTCAACTTCACGTTCTTGTTCACCGACGAAGGCTTGTGGCTGACCGACATGGCGCGCCGCAACTACAGCGGCGATCTCAAGACGCTGTGGGACCCAGAGATGGGTTTCGAGCACTGGTACGACATCTTCAAGGCGTTGTGGGGCCGAATGTCGATCCTGCACTTCCGCAGCGATCCGCCGTTTGTCATGGCGGTGTTCGGCGCGATGTTCACCTCGCTGACGCTGATGATCTTCGGGTTCAAGACCCGAGTGATGACCATCGTGTCGTGGTTTTTGGTCGAGTCCGTCTACCGCTACAGCCCCGTGTACTACACGGGCGGCGACACGGTGACGCGAGTCTTCATGTTCCTGGCGATGTTCGCCAACTGGGGACAGGCGTACTCGATTGACGCCTGGTGGCGTCGGCGCAAGGCGATTCTCAAGGGCTCTCGTGTGGTGCCACCGCTGCGCAAAATAGCCGCGTGGCCGATGCGGCTGATGTTTCTGCAACTGGCGATCATCTATTGCGCCACTGGCCTGCTCAAGAGCGGCTCGACGTGGAAGACCGGTACGGCGCTGTACTACGCGCTCAATCTTGAGCACTTCTATCGGTTCCCGCAGAGCGGTCTGGTCGCGACGGCGCACCACATTGGCCTGCTGCCCGCGAGTTCCATCGCGGTGCACTGGTGGGAAATGTTGTTCCCGGTGGTGTTCCTCGGCTTGTTCATCAATGCCTACGAACGCGAGCGCAAGGACGGCACCTGGCCCAAGGCTGCGATCTGGCGCCAGGTTTTGGGGTGGTGCACGTTGCTGGCCGCGTGGCTCATAGGCGCGCACGTCGCAGGCGTTGCCGCGCACTACTACCTGCAGCCGAAGAGCGACGCGCCGCTGGGTATCCCGCGTGAGCACTTGATCTTCGTGTTCCGCATCGCTGTGGCGCTCATCCCATTCGCCGCCGCCGCGGTGTATTTCGTACTCCGGAGGTTTTTGCCGCGGGTATTCGACTTCGTTCGCAAGTGGTGCCTGGGTCGGCGTCTATGGCTCGTTGTCGGCTTCAACATGCACATCGGCATCGACATCAGCATGAATGTTGGTGTGTTCGCCAATGTGATGATGGGCGTGTACTTCATCTGGCTGTCGGGCGAAGAGATCGAGTTTGTGTGGCGGTACTTCTTTTCGCGACCGATGGATGTGGCGGACCGGCCCAGCCAAGCGGATCGTGAAGCGGTCATGGGCAAGTCATTTCACCGCCTACCCAGCAAGGCTCGCGGGGCATTGTTCTGGGTATCTCGGCGCAGTGGCCTTGACCGCCTGCTCTACCGTCAGCCGGGCAAGCGCTACACAGTGCTGCACCAGCAGGACGAACAGGCCATCCGTTACGCGGCATTGCTGCGGTGTTGGGACACGGGGCATCGCTTGGATTTTGTCGCCGACGACGACGAGCACAAGAGCGAGCGCGGTCCGCTTCGGGTACAGATCGAAGGCGACAAGAACGTGCTCACTGGGGCCGCTGCCGGCCGGGCATTGGTCCGGATCTTCCCGGGGCTGTGGCTTTTCCGACCATTCATGTGGGTCCCCGGGCTCGGGTCGGCTCTCGGCTTGCTCGCGCTGCGGATCCTCAAGCAGAAGTAGCGCTTGCCCAAGACCGTCGACCTCAGCGTTCATCCCGACGTCCTCCTCGATCACGGGGAGCTGACGGCGGTTGCGGCCAAGCGCGCGGGTGTGCGTGGGCACCACGTCGTGCGTGCGATCGTGCGACGCCGATCGATCGATGCCCGTCGTGGTCGCGTGCAGATCCGCCTCACGGTCGAGTTACAGATGATGGGCGATGCGGCGCCAGCGGGAGCCGTGCAGCCCGTGTCGCTGCCGTCGCTCACTGATGCGCCGCGTGTCGCGATCGTCGGTGCCGGTCCCGCTGGGATGTTCTGCGCGTGGTCGCTGGCACGGGCGGGTATCCGCAGCGTGATCCTGGAGCGTGGACAACGGGTGCAAGCCCGACGTCGTGACCTGGCGGCGCTCGTGCGACGTGGTGCGCTCAATCCCGAAAGCAACTACTGCTTCGGCGAGGGCGGCGCGGGAACCTTCAGCGACGGAAAACTCTACACGCGCGCGAGCAAACGTGGCGATACCAAGGCGGTGCTCGAGGCGTTCGTGGGCTATGGCGCTTCCCCCGATATCGCCGTGGATGCTCGGCCGCACATCGGCACCAATCGCCTGCCCAACGTCATCACGGCGATGCGCGAGCACCTTCAGAACGCGGGCGTGGAGTTTGTGTTCGGCGCCCGCGTGGACGACCTGGTGTGCAAGGGCGGTACGGTCTCGGGCGTGCGCCTGGCCGACGGGACCGTTGTGGACGCCCAGGCGGTCGTGGTGGCACCGGGCCATTCGGCGGGTGATGTGCATCGCTGGCTGATCAAAGCGGGGGCGGCCGTGTCGGCCAAGCCGTTCGCGATAGGCGTTCGTGTCGAGCATTCGCAAGCGTGGATCGATCGCTGTCAGTTCGGCGACTTGGCTGGGCACCCAGCCCTGGGCGCTGCGGCCTATCGTTTGGTGCAGCAGGTGGACGGTACGGGCGTGTTCTCGTTTTGCATGTGTCCGGGGGGCTTCATCGCGCCCGCAGCGACGGTGGATGGCCAGCTGGTGGTCAACGGCTGGAGCCCGTCGTCACGCC
Source organism: Nannocystaceae bacterium (assembly GCA_016763875.1). GTDB lineage: Bacteria > Myxococcota_A > Polyangia > Nannocystales > Nannocystaceae > JAESSZ01. The sequence goes on along the minus strand of JAESSZ010000473.1, from coordinate 2,763 downwards.
GTGGTCGCTTCGCCAACAGCGGTTTTGTGGCGGAAGTCGGTCCAGAGCGCCTCGCCGCCGCGGGCCTGAACCCCGATGACCCCCTGTCCGGGGCACAGTTTCAGCAGCGACTCGAGCAACGCGCGTACACGGCGGGTGGCGGCGCATTCACGGCGCCAGCGCAACGCCTCGCGGACTTCGTTGGCGGGCGGGTCTCCAAGGACCTGCCTGAGTGTAGCTATCCGCGTGGATTGCTGTCGTGCGAGCTGACTGACGTGCTGCAAGATCTCGCGGCACCACTGCGAGCGGCGTTGGTGGCGATCGATCGGCGCATGCCTGGTTTTGCCGGACACGATGCGGTGGCGGTGGCGGTCGAGAGCCGTACCAGCTCTCCGGTACGAGTGGACCGTGACCGCGACACGCTGCAGTCGCCGACGCTGCCGGGCCTGTATCCCGTGGGCGAAGGGGCCGGTTTTGCGGGCGGGATTATGTCGGCTGCGCTCGATGGCATTCGCGCGGCCGAGGCTATTGCTCGCGTTGCTGAAAGCTGACGCGCGGGGTGCGGCATCGACAAAGTCGCGAGGAGAAGAGGTCACACGGCTTCTCCCTTCGCCTCCTTCTCACCGGGCGCGATCGTAAACACGAACTCGATCACCACGCGCTCTGCGTCGCTGAGGGATCCGCGCAAGGCGGCCCAGACCTGCTTCTGACGTTCCGCCTCGTCGACATCAGTGAATGATCCTGAGACCACCGTCGCGAAGATCGCGCCCCCAGAGTCGTGCACCTCGATCTCGGGGCTCTCAAGTTTGAGCCCCCACAAGGTGTCAGCGACCTTCTGTGTCAGATCCGACATCAGTGCCCTAATGGTAGCGCACCTAGGATCCTTGCGCCGACACGTTCGACGGTTCCAACCCAGGAACTGACGGTCTCCTTTGGGAGATGGACGGTGAGCAGGATGCCGCGGCCCCTCGTGGAGACAGGGTTCTTGTCTGCGCGATGGACGATGAGATGACGGCGCTTCATGATCGGCTCAAGGATGGGCTGGTCTGGGTCAAGCACGACTCGGTCCACTCCGATGCGTTCGAGAGCTGCGGCAACCTCAGCCACACTGCCGTAGTTCGACCGCTGTAACCTCGCATGAACCGCTGCTCGGATCAGCTCATCGATCGTCTGCCCCTTGTAGGCGTGAAGCTCACCGAGAGTGAACTTGGTCTTCGTCTGATCTGGCCCGTCGGGGAACCCGATCTCGTTCAGTACGTCCCGGCTTGCACTGGGGAGCAGCGCTTCCGAGCTGCTTCGTATGAGATCCTCGAGCGACGCGTGAAGCAGCACGACTCCCGCACGCAAGACATCCGTCTGCTGCCCGGAGGGCCGGCCGGGCCCAGCTGTTCCGAGCGCGTCGTACACCGCTATCAAGCTCCGCACGCGTGTGATGTTCGCGTTGAAGTTCGATGCAATCCGATTCTTGATGGCCTGGTCCATGCACCCGCCGGCTGTCCAACCGTTAGCGAGTCTACGTCATGTCCTCGGTGGTAGCAGCGGCTCTCCGGTGCGAGTGGACCGTGACCGCGACACGCTGCAGTCGCCGACGCTACCGGGCCTGTATCCCGTGGGCGAAGGGGCCGGTTTTGCGGGCGGGATCATGTCGGCTGCGCTCGATGGCATTCGCGCCGCCGAGGCTATTGCTCGCGTTGCTGCGGGCTGACCTGACGTCGCGTTAGCACCTACGTTGGTCGTGCGTCCGGCGTGCGAAGAAACTGCGCGCGCGTGAGCCCGGCCCCGCGAACGCTTCGCTGGTGGGTACGCACCCGCTCGGGGATCCTCGATCCATGGACACGTTGCTCTCGAGTGGGATTCTCATGGCTTGGTGGATGCTGATCCCGGGTATCGGCATTGCGGCGATGTGGTTCTTCGCGATTGTGGCTGACCGTGAGCTGGATGGTCAGCGCACGCGAACGAACCAATAAGCAAATCTTCCCCCGCCGTAGGGCATTTGCCATACGCGAAACGCAAAAAAACCGTCCCTGCTGTGGCATCCAACCGATGCGCGTGTAGCCAGCGAGTCGCTACGGTAGGACATGGTACGAGAACTCATTCGTGGCGTGAGTGGATGGTTGGGACTGGCGGCGCTGTTGGTGCCCGTCGCGACCGCGGTCAGCTGCGCGGAAGACAATGGCGGCGCGGCAGTTGCGGACGACGACCGCCCGGCGATCGGTAAGGCCGACCTGACCGGGTCGTGCAGCGCGAACACGTGCGAGGGTCCGTCGAGCGACGGCAACTGCTGGTGCGACGAGAGTTGCCAGACGTTCGGCGACTGTTGTGCCAACGCGTTCGATGCCTGCGGCGTAGGCGATCGGCCGTGCGCGGACGGAAGCAGTCTCAATCCTTTGTGCGACCAAAAGCCTCCCTGCGAGGACGGCCAGGTTGCCGCCGTCATCAATGGTTGCTTCGAGTGTGTCGACGAGATGACCTGCGAGGCGCCGCCGCAAAGCTGTGACGACGGCTCCACCCTGAGTCAGTTTTGCGACCAAAAGCCTCCCTGCGAGGACGGCCAGGTCGCCGCGGTCATCGGCGGTTGCTTCGAGTGCGTCGACGAGATGACCTGCGAGCCGGCGCCGCAAAGCTGTGACGACGGCTCCACCCTGAGTCAGTTCTGCGACCAAAAACCTCCCTGCGAGGACGGCCAAGTTGCCGCGGTCATCAGCGGTTGCTTCGAGTGTGTCGACGAGATGACCTGCGAGGCGCCGCCGCAAAGCTGTGACGACGGCTCCACCCTGAGTCAGT
>JAESSZ010000472.1 GCA_016763875.1 Nannocystaceae bacterium | reverse complement strand
TGACTTACATCTACGGAATCGGTCGGACGACTGCTTCCAAGATTCTTGGAGAGTCCGGCGTAGGGCCATCGGTTCGTACCGATGACCTCACCGACGACCAAGTCACTGCGATTCGTCACACAATCGAAGGTGGCTTCAAGGTCGAAGGTGACCTCCGGCGCGACGTTCAGACGGCCATCAAGCGTTTGATGGACCTCGGTTGTTATCGCGGGTTGCGACATCGCCGAAACCTCCCCGTTCGCGGTCAGCGAACCCACACCAACGCACGCACGCGCAAGGGCCCCAAGCGGGCAACCATCGCGGGCAAGAAGCGCTGATCGACAGAGAACTAGAGAACCATGGCGACTTCCAAGCAGGGAAAGAAGCGGGTCAAAAAGAACATCTCCACGGGGATTGTTCACATCCGCTCGACGTTCAACAACACGTTGGTGTCCATCACCGACGTCAACGGCAATGTGATCGCGTGGGCTTCGGCCGGCGTGCGCGGCTTTCGTGGCTCGCGAAAGTCCACGCCGTTTGCCGCACAGCTGGCCGCCGACGAGGCATCCAAGCGTGCACAAGAGCACGGTCTCAGTACCGTGCAGATTCGAATCAGTGGCCCCGGGGCGGGTCGCGAGTCGGCCCTGCGCGGGATTCAATCTTCGGGTTTGAGAGTGACGTCGATCAAAGACGTGACCCCCATCCCTCATAACGGTTGCCGACCGCCAAAGCGCCGAAGGGTTTAGATCACAGATGGCACGTTACACCGGACCTACTTGTCGGCTCTGCCGACGCGAGGACGCGCAGCTCTATCTCAAGGGCGATCGCTGCTTCTCTGCAAAATGCGGCTACGAACGCCGCCCGTACCCGCCCGGCCAGCACGGCCAGGGCCGCAAGCGTCGTCCCAGTGACTACGGCCAGCAGCTTCGCGAGAAGCAGAAGGTCAAGCGCATGTACGGGCTGCTTGAGAAGCAGTTCCGCGGCTACTACTTTCGTGCGTCCCGCATGAAAGGCGTCACCGGCGAGAACCTGTTGTCGTTGCTTGAGCGTCGCCTCGACAACGTCGCACTGCGATGTGGCTTCGGTGCCTCGCACGCCGAAACCCGTCAGCTCACCTTGCACGGCCACTATCTGGTCAACGGCAAGAAGGTGAACATCCCCAGCTATCTCGTGCGCGTCGGCGACATTGTCGAGGTCTGCGAGAAAAGCCGGAAGGTCGTCAAGATCACCGAGGCCGCATCCAAGTCGGACCGCACTACGCGGGCGCAGTGGATCGACATCGACAAAGACAACCTCAAGGCAAAGATCACCGCGCTTCCGGCACGGGCCGATGTCGCCGCTGAGATCGACGAACAGCTCATCGTCGAGCTTTACTCCAAGTAGGACCACCACCAAGGAGCGAACAGATGCAAGACGCCAACACCATCGCGAGAAATTGGCGGGATCTCATCCGTCCCAAGAAGCTCGAAGTTGATCCTGAGTCGCTCACAGACGTCTACGGCAAGTTCACCTGCGAGCCGCTTGAGCGCGGCTACGGCATCACGCTGGGCAACAGCCTGCGTCGCGTGTTGCTGTCGTCGTTGCAAGGTGCTGCCGTCACCACTGTTCGCATCGAAGGTGCTCTCCACGAGTTCACCACTATCGAGGGCGTGGTCGAGGACGTCACGGACGTCATCCTCAACATCAAGGCGCTGCGTCTGCGTATGGACGACGCGACGAACCGCACCTTGATCATCGACAAGCAGGGCGAAGGCGTGATCAAGGCTTCGGACATCCAAGCGCCCACGGGCGTAACGGTGCTCGACCCTGAGCAACACATCGCCACGCTCTCGCGCGAGGGCAGTCTCAAGATCGAGATGACGGTGTCGATGGGCCGCGGCTACGCGACCGCTGACCAGAACAAAGACGAGAGCACGCCGGTTGGGGTCATCCCCATCGACTCGCTGTTCTCGCCCGTGCAGAAGGTCAACTACCGGGTGACCAACGCGCGCGTTGGTCAACGGACGGACTACGACCGTCTCATCCTTGAGGTTTGGACCGACGGCTCGGTTCGCCCCGATGACTCGGTGGCATTCGCCGCCAAGATCCTCAAGGAGCAGTTGTCGATCTTCATCAATCGCGAAGAGATCGAAGAAGCCGCGCCTGCGGAGCCTTCGGAAGAAGACAAGCTCAACGAGTACCTGTGGCGCTCCGTTGACGAGCTTGAACTCTCGGTGCGTTCGGCGAACTGCCAGCAGAACGCGAACATTCACTACATCGGCGACCTCGTTCAAAAGAGCGAGGGCGAGATGCTCAAGGCCAAGAACTTCGGTCGAAAGTCCCTCAAGGAGATCAAAGAGATCCTTGCGCAGATGGGCCTTTCGCTCGGTATGAAGATCCCTAACTGGCAGGGGCCACCCCCCGCCCGCGAAGAGGCCTGAGACCATGCGACATCGCAAATCAGGACGCGTACTGGGCCGCACCTCGGCCCATCGCAAAGCCATGTATCGAAACATGGTGACGTCCCTGCTCGAGCACGAGCGCATCACAACCACCGAGGCCAAGGCCAAGGAGTTGCGTCGCTTTGCTGAGAAGACGATCACCGGCAGCATTCGTATTGCTGACTTGTTGGCCAAACCGGTCGAAGAACGCACCAAGGACGAGAAGGCACGCGTGGTTCATGCGATGCGCTTGGCGGCCCGAATGGTGCGCAGCCGCGACGTGATCAAGAAGCTCTTCTACGAGATCGCGCTCAAGTACAAGGACCGCAAGGGCGGCTACACGCGGATCATCAAGACGCTGCCTCGGGTGGGTGACCACGCGAAGATGGCGATCATTGAGCTGGTCTAGCGCGTTGAACTGACGTCGATCGCGTGTGGGCCAGAGCCCGCCCGCTCGGCGTTAGAGCAGCGAGCCACGCGCCTCCGCCTCCCTCGTGGGTCGGGGGCGTTGTTGCGCTTGCGAGACAGCAAGGGGGGTTCACCAAGCTTGACCATGCGGTGTCCGCCACGTACGGTGGCCGCCATGCTGACTGGTCGGTCGGTCTATACAAATTTCCTGTTGATTGTTGGGTCTCTTGCGGCGTGCGGGGACTCTGGCGCAGCCACACCAGCCACGGATACCGAGGCGACGGGGTCGACGCCGACATCGACGACGGTGTCAGGGGAGGGCACGGTCGACGAGACCGGCGAGGACACTGAGACGGCGCCACCCGCCGAGCGACTGCGCGGCATTGCCGATCTTCACCTGCATATGTTCGCTGAAGAGGCGTTCGGCGGCGGTTGGTTTCACGGCACGCACAACGGACCAGGCGAGGCCGCCCTGGGCCCCTGCGACGGGGGCGATCCCGGTGATCACGGTCGCCTTCGTCAGGACCTCGCGCCGTTGCTCGGGACCTGCGAGGGGGTCACGGTCGAAGAACTCGCCGAAATGGTGCCGCTGGTCAACACACTCGTGTACGGCGGTGGCCCGCTGATCACCGAGTTTATCGCCGTCATTCCAGGATCGCGGGGCGATACCGGGGAGCACGCCGACCGCAGCAATGGCTGGCCTGAGCTCGATGGTTGGCCGCGCTGGGACGCCATTGCTCACCAGCAAGTCTGGGAAGA
>JAESSZ010000471.1 GCA_016763875.1 Nannocystaceae bacterium | reverse complement strand
GTTGTTGAGTTCGCGTGCCGCCCGAGCGGCCCGGAGGAACATGTCGCGCTGCTCGTCCGGGTCGAGATCTAGCTGGTCGACCTTGCGGCCGAGCATGTCGTAGACCGGATCCGCGGCGTGGAAGTCCTGGTTGTCGAAGTAGATATCCGCGAGAACCTGGCCAACCTTGGCGTGCTCGGGATCGTAGCTCAGCGTCTTTTGGAACAGCTCGATCGCCTTGGGCTGATTGTCGAGCTCCTCGTAGTTGATGAACGCAGCTTCGGCAGCCAGGTTCGTCTTCTCGAGCTGGTTATTGGAGTAGTCCGAGGCGGTCTCGAGCACCCGTGAGGCTTTGAGCCAGTCCGAGCGACCACGGTAGATCTCGGCCAGCAAGATCATCGCGGGAACGTGCCCGATCTCGATCTCAAGCGCCTGAGTGAGCCGCATCTCCGCCTCTTCGCTGTCGTCGAGCTTCTGGTGAAGCACCCGACCCATACGCGTCAGCAGGTCGCAACGGGCCGGCAGGTCTTGGGTGAGCTCCGCGAGCCGCCCCATGGTCTCGATGGCCGACGGCCAGTCTTCGACCTGCTCCTGCAACATCGACAACGTATTGGCCGCGTCGAAGTGGTTCGGATCGAGCTCCAGGATCTCCTGGTACGTCTCGATTGCGCGGTCGACATCTTCGACCTGCTTCTCGTAAACATCGCCCATCGCCGCGAGCAACTCGACTTTGATCGCGTAGTCCTCGGTGGACTCCACGTGCGAACGATAGGTCTCGACCAATTCGGTCCACTTGGACAGCGAGCCGTACAGGTCCTCGAGTTGACGGTAGGTCTGGTCGCGGGCCGGATCGAGCATGACGATCTTCTCCAAGACCTCCGTCGCTCGGTCGGGATCGTCGGCCAACGTGACCAACGCCTGCGCCATCTTCTCGTAGATCCCAATCTGGGTTTCGACGTCGGCGGTTGCGTCCAGCTGTGCCTCGAGGATCTCAAGGTAGTCGTCTACCGCGTTCGCTCCGAGGTACAGCCGCTCCAACGCCTGCAGCGAATCGAAGTCGGTCGGCTCGTCGGCAAGGATGTCCTTGTACGTTTCCACCGCAGCCGCGTTGTCGCCAATGTTGGCTTCTTGCACGTAGCCGATCTGCTTCTTCAGCAGAATCGCCTGATCCGGGTCTTCGCTGATCGCCGCACGTCGCTGCAGCACCTGAACCTGGTCGCCCCACGCTTGCTGAAGCTCGTGCAACCGGATGAGTGCATCGAGCGCCACAATGCTGTCGCTCTCGAGTTCCAACACGCGGCGATACGACTCCACTGAACCGTCGACGTCCGCCAGCTTGACCTCCTGCACGTCCGCCAACGCCAACAGCGTTTCGCACTGCTTGGACGGCTCCTGCTCCAGAGGCACGATGCGCGCCAGCGTCTCGCCCAAGTCGTTCCACGCGTCGTCGCGGCGGTAGAAGCTCGCGAGTTCCCGGAGCGCTGAGACGCTCTCGGAGTTCAGCTCCAGTGCTTTTTCGAGGGACTGGATCCCGTAGTCCGGACGGTTGAGATGCTCCCCGTACCAGCGGCCAATCTTGACCCAGAGTTCGCAACGCTCCATCGGGTCTTCGATCTGCTGGACGAGTCCGTTGTACTCGTTGAGCAACTCGGTCCACTTGTCCGCTTGCGTTGCCAAGCGTTCGAGCTCCCGCGAGGTGACCTCGTTGGAGTAGTCGACATTGAACGCGGCCTGCAACGTGGCGAACGCCATGTCCAGGTCTTCGAGATGCTGCTCGAACACGTGTGCCGCACGCTGCAGGCTTTCAACCTTGGCGTCGCGATCTTCGAGGATCTCCGCACACGTGATGAGGAGCTCGGCGAGGGCGGGCCAGTCCTCCGTGTCTCGATAGATAGCCTCAAGCGCTTCGGCACTGGCCTCGTGCGTCGAATCGTTTTCGAGGATCTCCTGGTATGCGCCCGCAGCTTGGACCTTGTCCTCGAGCCGCTCCTCCCAGATCGAGGCGATCTGCATGAGCACGTCGATCTTCGACTCGGAGTCTTCGAGCACCCGGACCTTGCGTTCAAGAACGCCGATCGCGTCGTTCCAGCGCGCCTCTTGGGTGTACAGGTCCTCCAGCGCTGCGAGGGCCTCCATGTCGCGTTCGTCGAGTTCGAGAACCTTGGTCCACGCTTCGATCGCTGGCTCGTTGGCCATCAGGTACTCGCCCTGAATGCGACCAACCTTGGCGTACTGCTCCCGCAGTTGCTCCGGCGCCTGATGCTCAGGACCGACCTGAATCAGGCGCTCCAGGATGTCGATGAGCTCAACCCAGGCCTGGCTCGACTCGTAGACGTCGTGCAGCGCCTGCAGCGTCTCTATGTTCGTACCGTCGAGTTCTAGCGCGTTGAGCCAAGCGTCAACCGCGTTGCGGTCGCGGTCGAGCTTCTCGCCGTAGACGCGACCCAACATCTGGTACACGCCCACGCGATCGGTCGCGTCCTCGATGACGTAGACCTGCCGCTCGAGAATCTCAACGAGTTCGTCCCAGCGCTCAGCGCGTTGATGCAACGCCGCCAACTCGCCCAGTGCGAGTGGGTCCTCGCCCTTGAGGTCGAGCACCTTGCTCCACATATCGATAGCGTCAGGCTCGCGGTCCAGCGCATCCGACGCGAGTTTCGCCATGCGCTGGTAGCCACCCGCCATCTCTTCGTCGGTGTTCGCGACGTCCACGATCTTTTGGTAGATGTCGAAAAGCTCTTCCCACTTGAACTGAGAGACGTACAGGACCTCGAGACGGTCGAGCGCCTCGCGGTTGCGAGGGTCATTCTCGAGTGCGCGCGTATACGCCGAGATCGCTTGGTCGGCGTTGCCGAGAGCTCCCTCGTACACCTGCGCCAAGCGCACCTCGAGTCCAACGAGTGCCTCGCCGTCCATCGTGACGCGGATGCGACGTTGCAGAATCTCCGCGAGGTCCTGCGCCATGGCTTGCTCCGTGTAGATGCGGTCCAACGCTTCGAGTGCACCAGCGTGCTCCGCCTCGAGTTCCAGCACATCGCGGTAGGTCTCGATCGCCCCGACGGGGTCGGCGAGTTTCTCGTCGTTCACCTTCGCCGAACGCAGCAGCACGCTCAGTTTCACTTCGGGTGAAGGATCGGCTTCTAGAATCTGCCCACCGGCCTCGACGATGTGTCGCCACTCCTGGGTGACCTCAGCCAGGCGCTCGAGTTCCTCGGCGACCTGTTCGGACATGGGATCGTCCATGTACGCCCGCAGCCACCAGATGTAGGCCTCACCGACGTCACCAAGTCGACGTTCGCAGATCTCCGCGACGTTCTGAATGATCTGCAAGCGTTCGACATCGTCGTCGGTGCCCGCGAGTTTCACCTCACCAAGCTTGACCAACGCATCCCAGCGCTCGCTTGAGTAGTAGATCGGCTCGAGGATCTCGGCGATCTCTTGCTGATGCTCGCCCTCGGCGAAGATCAGTTCCAGCGACTCCAGCGTCTGCGTGTGCCCCGGGTCGATGTTGAGGATCTCCCGGTAAGCCTCGATCGCCTTGGCCGGCTCCGCCGTGCTCATTTGGTAGATCTGCCCCATCCGAAAATGGAGGTTGATCAGTTCGAGCTCGTCTCCGGTGATGGCGATCTGACGGCCGAGGTTTTCAACCAACTCGGGCCATTGCTCTTGAGCCGTGAAGATACGGTCCAGGGCACCGATGGCCTCGGCGCTCTCTGGGTCGGCGTCGAGGATCTCGAGGTACTTCGCGACCGCCCCGTCGATGTTACCCAGCTGGCCCTCATAGATGAGCGCCAACCGGGTGAGCATCTGAACCTTGCCCGTGGGGTCCACGACGTT
>JAESSZ010000470.1 GCA_016763875.1 Nannocystaceae bacterium | reverse complement strand
TCCCGAACGAAGAGGCGAACGGCGTCGCGCTCACGGCCAACATCTTCGACCAAAGCGGCGCGGAGCCGGGTTTCTACATTAACGTGCAGCAAGGCGACGCCTCCGTGGTCAAACCTGACGCAGGGGTTACCAGCGACCAGTTGGTCTACCACTTTGACTTCCCTGGGCAGCCCGTCGTTTTTGTTGCCCACTCAAGCCTCGTGGCCGAGGGGGAGACCGTGCTGACCAACCAGCAACTGTACGACCTGGGTACCGCGCTGAAGTCTATCCATCTGTATTTCTCCGGGATCTATCCGCCGAACGCAAACGGTTGGTACGCCATGGACGTCGAGTTCAAGTTTGACGACATCGACGAACACGACGAGCCGATCCTGTGGATCAAGCAGGCCCGGCCTCATCCCGGCCTCGGCAACTGACGGGGGGTGCGCCCGCTCCCACGGGGGGCGGTCGCTATGACTCGAACTGGTCGTCCAGGGCCGACCACAGCGCGTCGCACAATCCTGGTCGAAACGCCGCCGCACGAAATGCGGCGTGCTCGTCCCGATACGTCTGGAGTTTTGACGTGTGCTCGCCGCGCACGCATACCCAGACGTTGGCCATACGGTCGGCCGTCTTGACAACGAGCGCGCCTGCGTCCGGACCATCGGCGGTCACCTCGGCCAGCTTGGCATACGTCTTTGCCTTGCGTTCTTGCCGGGTGTCGCCCGGCTCATCGGTGACAAGTGCGACCCATCGCGCCACGGTGCTCCCGAACTCCGCTTCGAGCGTCTCCACAGCGGTGTCTGTGTCCTCCACAACATCATGGAGGTACCCGACGACTCGATGCGTCTCGGAGTACTGGGCAAGGAGTGCGACAACCGATTCAAGATGAACCAAGTACCGGTTCTCGCCGTACTGCTGCTCTCCGTGAGCCGTAACGGCAAAAGCGCGCGCTGCTTGAAGTGAAGCACTCATCCGAACCCGAGTACCACAGGGCGTGGCTGCGGCGACGTACGTGTCAGAACCGACCGCGGGTACAGCTGTCCGGTCGCCCGGGCTGCCAAATGTACACACCGACTCTGGTTGCCAACGAGGCGCGGGTGTCTTGACGCGGCTCGGCCCCGCGGTCATGGTCAACGATGGTGGACTGGGAGCGGTACTACTCGGGGTTGCATGCCGCGTCTGCGCGCAAGCAGCACGAAGTTCGGGACACGCTCCAGCGGTTGGAGAGCGCCCGGGACCTGATGCACGAACGCTTCAGCGATCCGCTGGACCTGGACGCAGTGGCGCGGTCGGCGTGTCTTTCGCGCTTTCACTTTGCCCGTGCGTTCCGGCGACAGTTTCAGATTACGCCCCACCAGTATCTGACCCAGCGACGTATTGAGCATGCCAAGGCGCTGCTCCAATACACCCGTCTGAGCGTGACGGAAGTGTGCATGGCGGTCGGCTTTTCGAGCCTCGGGTCGTTCTGCACGATGTTTGCTCGCCATGCTGGGTACTCGCCGAGCCGGTATCGGCGCATCGTCGTTGGCTCGCTTGGCATTCCACCGGTCGCGCCCCCCATACCGGGCTGCTTCTTGGCGTATTTTGGCGCGAGCACAGCAACTTTCGAGAAGTCGGCGGGCTAAGGCGCGCGGTAGGCTACGCGCATGATCAACGCGCTCTCCCACGCCAGCATCTACGTTGAAGACCAGGACGCCGCGCTTGAGTTCTATACGAAGAAACTCGAGTTCGAGGTTCGTATGGACGCCAAGATGGCGGGATTCCGCTGGCTGACCGTTGGCCCGAAGGACCAGAAGGATGTCGAGATTGTGCTGATGAGCATCACGGGCGGCCCGCTTCGCGACGAAGAGACGATCGCGCAGATGAAAGCGTTGCTCGCCAAGGGGGCACTTGGTGCTGGTGTCTTCCGAACGGCCGACTGCAAAGCGACGTACGAGACGCTCAAGGCCCGCGGTGTGGAGTTTACATCCGAGCCAAAAGAACAGCCCTACGGTGTTGAGGCCGTCTTCAAAGACAACTCCGGCAACTGGTTTTCGCTCACGCAGCCGCGTAGCGCGTAGTTCTCCCTCGTGGCTGGCCCAGTCGGCGGGCGGCAGGTGACGTCCGTGATGGCAGCGGGTTGCCCGTGGCGTCCATGGTCGCGACGCAGGTTCGGGTGCTAGGTTGCGCGTGCCTTGGTAACCGGGATGCTCTCGCTCGCGGCGCTCCTGCTGGCGCCTGACGGGCCGGGGTCATTGCCCCCTGCACCCAAACGCGCCTCCTTGACCCTGTCGTGGTCTGCACCCGAGGGATGTCCGAGCGCCGAGGACGTCGAGGGGGTCTATGAGGATTTAGTCGGTCTGGGCATCGACAAGGTGCTCGTGGATGCCAACGCGACAGTCCTCGTCGTTCAAGATCGTTGGACACTCACGCTCGAACTTCGCGTGGACGGCGAGTTGGAGCACCGCGAGCTTGAGGCGGCTTCCTGCGACGATCTCGCACGGGTGACCGCGCTGCTTGCCGCGATCGCGTCCGACCCCATAAGTGTCGCAACGATAGCGTTCTCGACCGATTCGAGCTTGGCTCAGGTGCCCGAACCGCCGCTGCCCGAACCCGAGCCTGAGGCCGAACCTGAGGACGTCGGGACTGGTGTGGTCGGTGTCGTTGTCGTCGAAGAACGCGAAGCTGTCACGCCCCGCTTTCGCCCGCGACCCGTTTGGTCGGTCGGCGTTTTTGCGGGCGTGAGCTGGGGAGCGCAACCTGGCGTCCCTGCACAGGTTGGGATCAAAGCGGGCATTGCAGTCCCGCAGTTCCGGGGCGAGGTGCTCGCGCGTTACACCACGCCCACCACTGCCAGCTACGCCGATGCCCCTCGCGTCGCGGCACGCTTTGATGCGTGGACGGTCAGTGGCCGAGGCTGCCCTGCGCCAAGGGTGGGCGCCGTAACGTTCCCGTTGTGTTTCGGCCTGAGCACGGGCGTGCTTATCGGAGCGGGTTCAGGGTTTGAGGGCGCCCAGACTGACCGCGCATGGTGGATCGCGGCCGTCGCGGCACCGGGCGTGCGTTGGAACATCACGCGTCGTTTCGTGCTCGCCTTCGCGTTTGATCTCGAGCTTCCGTTGCGCGAACGTGCGTTTCGGATCGACCGTCACCAGCCTGAACCACAACCAAACGTCCACAACACCGGCTCAGTCGTGCTTTTGCCTTGGGCTGGCATTGAAGTCGATTTTCTCTGACAATACCTCGACCCGCTGGGCACCAAGTTGCGCATGCCTCCGGCCTCTCACTCGGCGACTTCGGCGGCCTCTCGTTTGGAAGTGCCTAGTTTCGAAGCGCTGTACCAGGAGCACTTCGACTACGTCTGGTCGGCTGTGTGCGCCATGGGCGTAGCTCCGCCCGAGGTCGAGGACGCGATTCAGAACATCTTTGTCGTGGTGTATCGCCGACTGCCAAGGTGGCGGGGGGAGGCGAGACTCCAGACGTGGCTGTTTGCGATCGCAATACGGGTCGTCGCGAGACAGCGTCGAGACGCTGCGCGCGCGCGGAGGCGGCACGACGCGCTTGCGCGGGTTGAGCCGGTCTATCAAGATCTCGAGGAGGAGGCGGCATACCGGCAAGCCGCGCGCCGACTCGCCTGTTTCGAGGCCGAGCTGCCCGAGGAGCAACGCGAAGTGCTTCGCCTTTGGGCGTATGGCGGGCACAGCCCAAAGGCCATCGGCGAGCGCCTGGGCATTCCTCGCAATACGGTCTACTCGCGGCTTCGGGTCGTCCGTGAAGGGTTGGACAAACTCGCCGCACGCTGGCGCAAAGCCGAGCACCGCGCACAACGTCGTCAAGGGGCGAAAGATAGGGTGTTGGCGGCAGTGTTTTTGCGGGTGCCAGGGCCGGCCGCACCTTGGACGTTGTTAGGCAAAGGTCTGGTCGGCCAGCTCAAGCTCGCCGCAGCGGCCGTCGCGGTCGGTGGCAGCGTCGTCGTGGTTGGGCTGGGAGTGGGCACCGCCTCCGAGGGTCCCGAGTCGCCCGTATCTGTCCGGGCCAGCGGCGAGGCCAGTGCCCCGGTCGAGGCAGTCGCAGTCGCGGCCGCG
>JAESSZ010000469.1 GCA_016763875.1 Nannocystaceae bacterium | reverse complement strand
GGGACGGACCGTGTCCTCGTCCGATCCCGCGGACTCAACCACCGGGGCAAGCAGCGATGGTTCTCCGGCGGACAGCACCTCAAGCGGCGGTGGGATGTGCGCGCTGTGTCCAAGGCTCGCGGACGGCGAGACGGATCTTGGCCAAGACCCGCGCTTGGACGGCTACTTTCGAGCCGTTCTCGATTTTCGGCGAAGCGTCGATGATGCGGCTGCGGTCTACAAGGCGAGCTTCGCCGCGTTGGCCGAGGCTTGGGGCTATGGCGGTCCCACCTCTCCGACGCCCGCACACGCGGCCGCGCTCGCGAGCTACATCAACGCGCAGACCCAGGCCTCGACCGTGAGCGGCGTGGTCCTGCAACTCGAGCGTTTGCGATGCGCCGCGGACATTGGCGTCGCCATCGACGAGCAGGCGCGATGCGAGTCCGAGCTGGGCTGCGACCTCGGTCTTTCGTGCCCCGACGAGCCGACGCAGGCTGACATCGACGTGACATGCGAGGGCGTGTGTTTCGGTGCGTGCGGCGAGGCGTGCCCGAGCCTGGCGCTGTGCCCTGCGCCCGAGGCCCCCGGTCTTGCGTGCGGAGGTTCATGCTTTGGAGTCTGCATGGTCACGGCGCAATCGTGTCTCGGGAAATGCACTGGCGAGTGCGATGGACAACCCGATTTTGAGGGGTTGTGCCCCGACGACTGCACTGGCGAGTGTGCTCTCATCCAAGGAGGTCCGTGTCCGGGGACGTGCGTCGGCGACTGTCTCGACGACGCCGCCGCGCTGACCGAATGCACCGAGACTCTGGCGTGTATCGGTGGTTGCGCTACAGCCTGCGAAGGCGACTGTCTTGGCAATCCCGTGCTCGGCGTTGCCGAATCGTGCGGCGGCGAGCCGTGCGAGGTCGCACCGGAATGCGCCGCGACATCGGGGTTGCGGGCGAACGTTGCGACAAGGTGTGACTTGCCCGCCATCGTGCCTTGTTACAGTTCGACGCTTGGTCCCACGGTGCTGCTCGCCTTCGAGGTGAAGGTCGAGGCGCTGGAGGTCCACGCGGCGCAGATCTTACTCGCGCACGCGCGGTTGTCCCGTGTCGTGCAGGGAGCGGCGCCACGGAGCCTCGTGAATGCACCGTTGGATCCCCCGCCCGCAGCCGACCTCGTCCTGCGGATAAGTGCCTTGGCGGAGCGTGACTCCGGGCTTTCCGTCCCGTGCCCTATCTGCGCCGAGCAGGGCCTGCAAGACGCGCTTGGGGTGATGGCGGTGGCACTCGGCGAAGCCGAACTTCTGATCGCTGCCGGTGACGCGCTGCGTCTACCCCTGGGTCTTTGACCAGGGGTCGGATTCGCGCGTGGTGCTTTCGCAGTCCGACCCAAGGCGTCTCGTTGTAGTACCGCCCAGCTCGGTCGCGAGGTAGGATCAGCAATGCCCGCGGCGCTACCAGCTCGCATCGCCGAGTATCTTGGGCGACTTCCCGAAGGTATCGATTCGTTTCCGAACTTTCGTGTTCAGGGCACAGTCGTGCGTATGTGGTTGTCGGGCCATGATCCTGCGCCACTGTTGGCGATGCTTCCGGGCCCAGTCGATCGATTGGTTCGCGCCGAGCTGGCCGCTGATACTTGGGTTAGCGAGGTGCACGCGACGGTCGTGTACCTGGCGCTTCGCGAGTTGTTTTTTACCAGCGACGATGCGTTCGTTGCGGATGCGTACGCTCGGAATCGTCAGCTACTCGCGGGCGCGGCGTTCTCGATGATGCCGCTTCTCACCCCCGCGAACATCGACGTGCAGAGCCGCCGCGCGTTCCGCTCGATGCACGATGGCATTGCGGTGGTCACGGACGTCTCGCGGCAGCCATGGACGTGGAGTCTTACGTTCCCGAGTTATCTGGTTCCCCAGTTGCTCGCACGTTGTTACGTCACTGCGTTGGCCGCAGCGCTCGAGTCCGTGGGCAAGCAGGCGGTCTACGTGGAACTGCTGAACCACGAGCCCGATCGTATCGACATTGCACTGTTGTTCGAGCACTAGCGGCGCGGTCAGGCGTTCTCCCTGCGACCGTCGGCGTGGATCGCAAAGCGGCGCTGATCACGGTCGTGGACGGGCCCATCCGACGGCCACGGCCAGCCTCCGAACTGAGTCTGTTTGTAGTCGGTCATGGCTTGCTGGATCTCCTCCGCGGTGTTCATGACGAACGGTCCGTACTGCGCGACCGGCTCGCCGATTTGACGTCCGTGAAGCAAGAGCAGCTCCGTTTCGGTCGACCCGCCCACGAGCTCGACCGCGACGTCGGGTTGAAGCCGCGCTGCTTGGGAGGGACCGAGTTCGACTCCCGCGACCAATACGGCCTTGCCGGTGACGGAGTACAAGGTGCGGTGAGCATCGGGTGATGCTGCGGGCAACGTCACCCGTGCGCCAGGTTCCAGCGTGAGCGACCAAATAGCCAAGTCTGACTCGGTGCGAGAGGCCCACGAGTCCGGTGGAGGGGCGGGCGCCACGGTGTCGCCGAACCGGCCGGCATAGACGCTGAGCTTCGTGGTGCCGCCATCCGCGTCGGTCACGGTGACCTTTGGAATCGTGTCGCGCCACAGCATCGAAAAGTAGGGTTGCACCATCTTGCTGGCAGCCGGGAGATTGAGCCAGATCTGGAACAGCCCGGTGGGGTTTGCGGCATCGCGATTGACGAGAGGAAACATCTCGGCGTGCACGATGCCGCGGCCGGCCGTCATCCACTGCACATCGCCGTGTCCGAACCGCGCGGTGGCGCCCAACGAGTCCGCGTGGTCGATAAATCCGCTGCGGCCGATCGTCACGGTTTCGAAGCCGCGATGAGGGTGACGAGGGAAGCCGGGGACTGTGTCGCCGTGATACATGCGCCAGCCGTCGAGGCCCTCGAAGTCCATGCCGACCTGGCGACCGCGCAGTGAGGCGTCCGGGCCCAGAGCATCGTTGCCGCGTGGGTAAGCATCGTCGTGGTGGACGCAAAATAGAAATGGGTCGAACGTGGGCCACGGTGGGGTGCCCAGGGGAATGATGCTGAGGATGGGGCTATCGCTCATGGTCCGTCCGTGCCCAGCCTCTCACGTTCCGAGGAACTGGCGTGCACCGCGTAAATTCTATCACCTGTGCTTGGAGCGGCGTGGCGTCGTATCCTTAGGCACGTGGGGCAAGACGCGTGGCAGGCACGATGGTCGACGGACCTACAGCGGTCGTGGGACCGTCGGCACCGCGAGGCAGGTGGCCACGGACCTCGCGTTTCGATTCGCCCTGATGCGGCGGCAGAGGGGCGGACCGAGGGACAGATCGGTGACTTCGATACGCGCTCGCTGGCCGTCGAGCAGCGTCACGAGGTTCGGACCGTGGCACCCAAGGCGGCCAGGCACCGCCGGATCGTGACCTTGGACTCATCGGAGAACGCTGAGCTTCCCGGTGGCCAACGTCAAGAGATCGAGATCGAGGGGCTGATCGCGGAAGGGGGCATGGGGTCGGTTTTCCGTGCGCGTCAGGTCGCGCTGGACCGCGCGGTGGCGGTGAAACGTCTCCACACCGACTGCGAGATGCCAGACGCAGAGGCGCTCTTCGAGAGCGAGGCGTGCATCACTGCGATCCTCGATCATCCGAACGTCGTGCCCGTATACGACTTGGGCGTCGACCAGCAGGATCGCCTTTTCTACAGCATGAAGCACATCAGCGGCACGCCGTGGGATGAGCTGCTGACCGACAGAGACCCGCGAACCGCTAAGGCAACGCGCGGCAGCAAGCATGACCTTCGTGCGCATCTCGAGATCCTGCTTGAGGTCTCCAACGCGGTCGCCTTTGCGCACAGTCGTGGGATCATTCACCGCGACATCAAGCCG
>JAESSZ010000049.1 GCA_016763875.1 Nannocystaceae bacterium | reverse complement strand
CGCCATCGTCGCCGCCATCGTCGCCGTCGTCGCCGTCGGACTCGTTCGCTGCGTCGTCGTCTTGCGGCAGAAATGTGCCCGCCGCAGGATCTCCGGTTGGGTCGTCCTCACCCGCCGACGTCGCCGGGCCGTTGTCGTCGGGGACGCGTTGGCATCCCCATGTGTGCAGCGCCGCGAGAAGAACAGCCGATGTACGAAGCGAAGCCATGGCGTGGTCGAGGCTAGCAGTCGTCGGCCCCGCACGCTCAACGTCGCGTGTGCGCGGAGATTACACGTCACCGCAAGAAGTTCAGTTGTCGCCGCTTGAGGAGCCGCTGGTGGTGCTCGTGCCGGACCCGCTGCTGGAACTCGCGGTTGTGCCCGAACTTGAGCCCGTGCTTGAGCTTGAGCTTGAGCCTGAGCTCGAGCCCGTGCCTGAGCCCGTGCCCGTGCCTGAACTCGAGCCCGTGCTGCTGGATGCCTCACCGGTCTCGGTACCACCACTGGAGGAGGTCTCGGGAACTGGGACGCTGGGGTCAAAGTCCCGCTTGGATCCGAGATCCATGTACAGCACCGCGCCGCCGTTGCCGTCCTCTTCCCCCTCTCCCGCCGCCGCATCCTCGACGCACTCGCCCGGATCGTTGTCGCTGGACGCCGGAATGCACTCGTTGGTCCGCAGCTCTCGCCCGCCCGATACACACACCAGTCCGGACTTGCAGTCGTCGGCGCAGATGCAGCGTTCGCCGACATCCGCCCGACAAGCGATCGCGAGCACCAGGCCGAGTCCAACGGACAGAGAGGCCGACAAAGAGGTTGTAGTCATCAATCGACAGCCTTGTATTCGACGGAGATAACCTCCAACGAACGTTCGCCCTTGGGCAGCTTGATCGTCGCCTCGTCGCCAGCCTCCTTGCCGAGCATTGCGCGCGACAAGGGGGCGGTGATCGAGATACGGCCGCGGTCGGCGTCCGCCTCGTCCTCACCGACGATCGTGTAGGTCTTCTCGGTGTCAGTGTCCATGTCGAGCACGGTGACCGTCGCGCCGAACGCCACTCGCTCCATGCTGACGGTCGCGGGGTCGATGACCATCGCGTTGCTGAGGCGGTACTCCAGGTAACGCAGCCGTCCCTCCAGCGTTCCCTGGCGTTCCTTTGCCGCGTGGTATTCCGCGTTCTCCCGCAAATCGCCATGCTCGAGGGCAGACTCGATTTCCCGTACGTTGTCGGGACGGTCGATCTCCTTGATCTTGCGGAGCTCGTCGCGAAGGTGCTGCTGCCCCGCGGGGGTCATCGGGTACGTATCGTTTGCCATATCGTCTCCTGGACGCCGGTCGCTAACGATAGCCCACTCGATCGTCAGGGGCACTGTCCGCGGCAAAACTTGGGGCGCGGTGGTACTCCTGGAGCGATCGGATTTCCCCTACTACACCCTGTTCACCGCGCGCAGACGCGGTAGCGTGAGCCGCGGCTAGTGCCCCGGCGACGGTGGTGAAATAGGGGATCTTGCGTTCAAGGGTGGTGCGGCGCAACGTGAATGAGTCTGGCTGGCGCATGCCACCGGTGGTGTTGAGGACCAGCTGAATCTCGCCGTTGAGCAACGCGTCGACCACGTGCGGCCGTCCCTCGGGGACCTTGTTGACAACGTCGCACTGCAGGCCCGCGGCCCGGATCGCGGTCGAGGTGCCGCGGGTGGCGAGCAATCTGAAACCCAGCGCGTCGAGTTTGCGTATCGCGGGGATGATCGCGTCCTTGTCGTCGTCGCAAACCGAGACAAAAGCGGTGCCCGATTGCGGCAGACCCAGACCTTCGGCGAGCGTGCCGTGGTGGTAGGCCTCGCCGAAATCGACGCCGATACCCATGACCTCCCCCGTGCTGCGCATCTCCGGGCCCAAGATCGTGTCCACGCCCTGGAACTTGCGGAACGGAAACACGGGGACTTTGACCGAGACGTGCTCGGGCACGCGTTCCTCGATGCCCATCCCGCGCAGCGTTTCGCCCGCACCCACCCGCGCCGCGATCTTCGCCACTGGCATGCCGGTTGCTTTTGCGACGAAAGGTACCGTGCGAGAGCCGCGAGGATTGACCTCGATGACGTACAGACGATTCCCGCGCAGCGCGTACTGCACGTTCATCAGACCGACCACGCCGAGCTCGCGCGCCAGCGCCTTGGTGGTCTCACGCAGATCTTCGATGACTCGGCGATCGGTGTTGACCGGGGGCAGCGAGCAGCTGGAGTCCCCCGAGTGAATCCCGGCCTCCTCGATGTGCTCCATGATGCCCGCGATGACGCAGTCGGTGCCGTCGGCGATTGCATCGACGTCGAACTCGGTTGCGTTGGAGAGAAACTCATCGACCAGCACCGGGTGGTCCGGGGACGCTCGCACGGCTTCCCGCATGTAGCGGTCGAGTTCGTTGTCGCTCTGTACGATCTCCATGGCGCGGCCGCCCAAGACGTACGAGGGGCGCACCAGGACGGGATAGCCGATGTCTCGGGCGATCTTGAATGCCTCGTCCGACGAACGCGCGACACCCCAGCGCGGACACGACAGTCGAAGCCGGGCCAGCAGTTGGCCAAAGCGCTCGCGATCTTCCGCCAGATCGATTGACTCGGCCGGAGTCCCCAGGAGCTTGTATCCCGCCGACTCGATCACCTGCGCCAGCTTCAGCGGCGTTTGTCCGCCGAACTGCACCAGTACACCTGCAATCGTGCCCGAGCGTGACTCGGCATCCAGAATGTCCAGCACGTTCTCCTGGGTCAGCGGCTCGAAGTACAGCCGGTCGCTGGTGTCGTAGTCGGTCGACACGGTCTCCGGGTTGCAGTTGACCATGATGGTCTCGTAGCCGGCCTCGCGCAGCGCGAGGGAGGCATGGACGCAGCAGTAGTCGAACTCGATCCCCTGGCCGATACGGTTGGGCCCTCCACCGAGGATGACGATCTTCTTGCGGTCGGAGACGTTCGCTTCGTCTTCCTCTTCGTACGTCGAGTAGAAGTAGTTGGTGTGGGCCTCGAACTCGGCGGCGCACGTGTCGATACGCTTGAACACGGGAACAATGCCGGCCTGGATTCGACTTGCGCGGACCGCTTCTTCGGAAACACCGCGGAGCTCCGCGATGCGACGGTCCGAGACCCCGGTACGCTTGGCCCAACGCACCACCCGCGGGTCGGGCAGCGTCCCGCGGGCGCCGTCGGCGATCTTGTCCTCGCACGCGACGATGAGTTGGATCTGCCGCAGGAACCACGGGTCGATCTTGGTGCGTTCGTGGATGGTTTCGAGCGCGACGCCGCGGCGGAAGGCTGCGCCCACGGCCCACATGCGCGTGGGGGTTGGTCGGCCCAGTCGCTCGACGAGTTGCTCGGTCGTGAGTTCTTCCGAGTCGATATCGAACCCGTACGTGTCGTTCTCGAGGCTGCGGATCGCCTTTCCGAGTGACTCTCGGAAGGTGCGCCCGATGGCCATCGCTTCTCCGACCGACTGCATCTGGATCGAGAGTGTGTCGTCGACCCCGCGGAACTTCTCGAACGTGAAGCGCGGCACCTTGGTCACCACGTAGTCGATGCTCGGCTCGAAACTCGCCGGAGTGACGCGGGTGATGTCGTTGCTGAGTTCGTCCAGCGTGTAGCCCACGGCGAGCAATGCGGCGAACTTGGCGATGGGGAAACCCGTGGCCTTGGACGCAAGCGCCGAGGATCGTGAGACCCGCGGGTTCATCTCGATCACGATCTCGCGTCCCGTCGCCGGGTCTACCGCAAACTGGATGTTGCAGCCGCCAGTGGTCACCCCAATCTTGCTAACGACCATTTTCGCGTGGTCGCGCATGCGCTGATACTCCTTGTCGGTCAGCGTTTGGGCGGGCGCAATGGTGATGCTGTCGCCCGTGTGGACCCCCATAGGGTCGAGGTTCTCGATCGAGCACACGACAACGAAGTTGTCCTTGCTGTCCCGCATGACCTCGAGTTCGTATTCTTTCCAGCCAAGCACCGATTCCTCCAACAGGACCTCTCCATCGAGGGCCTGGTCGAGCGCTTCGCGGTTGGCGTTGTCGAACTCGGTGAGGTTGTAAGCGATGGCGGCGCCGCTACCCCCCATGGTGAAGGACGGGCGCATGATGATCGGGAACCCGATCTCGATCTGGGCTTTCCGCGCCTCGTCGATCGACTTCACGTAGATCGATCGGGGCACTTCGAGACCGATCTCCAGCATCGCCGCCTTGAACTGCTCACGGTCCTCGGCGCGCTGAATCACGTCGATCGGTGCGCCGATGATCTCAACGCCGTACTTTTCCAGGATGCCCTCCCGGTCGCACGCGATCACCAGGTTGAGCGCGGTTTGGCCACCCACGGTGGGCAGCACCGCGTCCGGTCGTTCGCGCGCGATGATCTGCTCGATGTAGCTCGGGAGCAGTGGCTTGATGTAGGTCCGGTCCGCCAGCTCCGGATCGGTCATGATCGTCGCCGGGTTCGAGTTGACCAGGATTATTTCGTAGCCCTCGGCCTTGAGGGCCTTGATCGCTTGCGTGCCCGAGTAGTCGAACTCGCACGCCTGACCGATAACGATGGGGCCGGAGCCCAAGACCAGGATTCGTTTGATGTCCTCGCGTTTGGGCATGGCGTTCGCGTTTCAGCGGGGAACGATGTGGCCTTTTTGGAGTGTGTGCTCCTCACCGACTTGGCCCGCGAGCGCGGTCGACCACTCGGAGACGTCCCACCCCAGTTTGGCGATGCCCTCTGTGATCTTGTTGCGCAGCCGCAGGGAGTCCTCATTGTCGTCCAGGAGGCGAGCGACCAGCGCCTCTTTGGTGCTTTCGTCCTCAAAGTTGATGAGTTGCTCGGCGGCAAAAAAGCGCACGCCCTCGTCAGGGTCGGCGAGGTAGCCGGCGAGGATTTTGGGCACGGCGTCGTCCTCGATTTCCGCCACGTGCGTCAGCAACTGGATTTTCTTCGAGGGGTCGCGCTCGTAGCCGGGCGGATGCTGCGCGAGCAGTACGTCGAGGATCTCCCACTCCTGCTTTTCGTCTGCGACGTCTTCGATGATCCGTAGCGCCCACGCGATGCTGTCGTGCTCGAGGCAGAACTGCTTGACGGCGGGAAGCGATTTGTCGCCCAGCGCCGACAACTGTCGGTACGCCCAGCCTTTTTCTTCCTCGTCCTCGATCGACTTGCTGGACACGACGGTGAAACGCCGCATGAACCCAACAAGCGCCTCGTCCGAACCGTCCTTGAGCAGGTCCTCCATCGCGGAGTAGCGCTCAGCCGATTGGGTGTACTTGTTGATCGCCGCCTTGATCAACTTGTCGACGCGCGACTTGGCGCGCCCTGAGCCGGAAAACAGGTCTCGGAGCCCCACGGCGGGATTCCTACCACGGGGGCGAGGCGGATCGACCGAGGATCGGGCGCGCGGAGCGGCGTTTGCGGTTTTGGGCGTCGTGCGCGGGCTCATGCAGCGCAACGGCGTACCGTCGTCAGCTCGGGTTCACCGGCCGGGGTACATGCACGCGGCGACCGGGTTGTCGGTGGTGCAGGTGGTCCCCTTGGGACAGTCGGCGTCGGAGTCGCACAAAATGACGCAGATCGGGGCGAACAGCGACGCGCAGGTGAGCGGGTACTGCCCGTCGTCGGTGTCCACGTGTATCGCGCACGGCGCTCCTACCGTGGTGCAGGGTATCGCGCAGACCTCGAAATGGTTGAACGTGACGCAGCCGTTGTCGCAGACCGGGTCCTCGCAAGCGACGTACTGGTCGGTCGGTGGGCCGTCTGTGTCGTTGGCGGTTGTGTCGTTGGCGGTTGTGTCGTTGGCGGTTGTGCCGTTGGCG
>JAESSZ010000468.1 GCA_016763875.1 Nannocystaceae bacterium | reverse complement strand
CCTGCGTCGTTGGCAAGGAGCGCGTGCGTACCGATGTGCGCGCCTACCTCTACGGCGTGGCGCGACGGCTGTTGATGCAGGAGTGGAAACGGCGGCGCGTGCGTGGCGAGGTCATCACGCCGTCGCAGGCGGAACTCCAGGCACGTGGACGAACACCGAGCTCGGCCCTGCAGCGCGCGGATGCGTGGGAATTGCTGTCGGACGCCCTGTCGGGCCTGCCGCTTGAGTTTTCCGCCGTGCTCGAGCGCTTCTTTCTCGAGGAGCAGAGCATCGCCACCATCGCCGAAGAACTGGGCGTGGCCAAAGGCACGGTGAAGAGTCGGCTGCATCGGGGCAAGGCGATGCTCCGCAAGCAACTGACGGCACTGGAGGTCAAAGATCCGCTGCGACAGTCGAGTCTGGAGATCGTGGCGGCGCGCGATGACCCCGACGGCTCGGGGTCGTAGCCAGCGGTGCACTACCGCGGGTAGGCAACTTCGAGGGTCGAGTTACCGATCGTGACGATCGAACCCGGCTGCAGAAACATTGCCGCCCGGACTTCCTCATCGTCGACCAGCACTCGGGAACCGGGCCCGGCGGGGCGCAGGTGCACCAACCGAGCGCCGCCACTCCAGTCGAAGACCGCGTGCAGGTCGGAGACCTCGCCGCCGGCCACGATGACGTCGCAAAAGTCCCCTGCGCCAACACGACGACGCCCGGGCAGTAACGGCCGCTCGCTGCGTCCCAGCGGACCATCGATCAAAACGGTCGCTGGTTTCATCGCGCCGAGGTCTTCAACGAGAATCGTGCCCAGCGCGCTCGCGAGAGTTCCTGCTTGCTGGGGCCGGGCGGCGGGCTCTTTGGCGAGCGCCCGGTTTATCAGGTCCACCAGACCGTCCGGCAGTCCGCCGCAACCCGGATAGCCAGTGATCGGCACCGTGTCGCGCAGTGCGTGCGCATCGAGCCAACCCATGGGGTCATCGTGCAGTGCTTCGATGACCTCGGGCACGGTCTGGTGCTCGAACAGCACCGCGTGCCCCGAAAGCAACTCGTAGAGGATCGTCGCGAGGCTGTACACGTCCGACGCCGGGGTCAGTTGGTCGGTAAAAAGCTGCTCCGGTTGGCAGTAGTGTGGTGTCCCGACCACCGTGCGTGCCTGCGTCGCGTTGGTGCCGTAGGCCCATGGTACCCCCCAGGCGCGCGCAAAGCCAAAGTCGAGGACCTTCACCGTGCCGTGACGGTCAACCCACAGATTGGCGGGCTTGATGTCGCGGTGCACCACGCCCTTGGCGTGCGCCTCGGCCAACCCCATGGACGCCTGGAGGATGATCTCAAGCGCCTTGGCCAAGTTCATCGGCTCACCGAGACGATGAAAGTGGTCCAGTTGCGCACCCTCAAGGTACTCCATCGAGATCCAGAAGTACCCGTCGCCGATGTTGCTCCCGTGCAGGCGCACGGTGTGCTCGTTGCTCATCGCACGCAGCACCGCGATCTCTCGCAGAGCGCGCTTGATCATGTCGTCGGAGGCCTTCGCAGGCGCGGCCGTCAGCTTCAGCGCGATCGGCTGATCCGAGTTGGGAGCGAGCACCTTGTAGACCCGCGCAAACGAACCTTCGCCGATCTGTTCGAGAATCTCGAAGTCCTCGAACGCTTCTCCGGGGTTGGGAAATTGGAACATTGCAGGCCGATGACGGGGCACAAAGGTATCACGCGCGCGGCCACGGGAAGCTGCGACACGCCCAGCAATACTCGCGTGGTTACGCGCGTGATAAACGGACACGGTGACTCGTAGGGTGTGCGACTCCGCCCGCATGGTGCTGGCGTTCGGGCTGGCAGGGGCGGCGATACCGGCGTGCGTGGGGACCACGAGGGTCACCCCCCAAGCCCGTGCCGCGGCGGTCCGCGTCAACCTTGAGGCGCAGGGACTGACGGTCCAGGGGGTGCAATGCCCGGACTCTGTCGCTGGGCCGGAGACGGACCCCGTGACGTGCCAGGCGCAGATCGGCGCGGTCATACTGGCGATGGCTGTGACCGCTGATCCCGACGGTGGCGGGCTGACCGTGCATCCGCTGGACCCCGCGGTCGTCGTGGCTGAGGTTGTGCCGGGCATTACTCGCAAACTGGAGGCCGCGGGGATCGAGGTCGCCGACATCACCTGCGATGCCGAGATTTGGCTCGCGAAGTCTGGCAGCACACAGCGTTGCGAGATCATCGATCGGGCGGGGCGCGCGCTGACCTACGAGGCGAGTTTCTCCGGGCACGGCTCGGACCACACGATGCGGTTGTTCAGCAAGCGTGCGGGTGAGCCGCTTGGGGACGCGGCGCCGTGACACATCGCGGGAATGGCGGCCGAGGTCGCAGCGTCGTAGCGCAGGCTATGTCCGTGGTTGCAGGCAACAGGGCGCGCCGTTGGGGTCTGAGCACGCTCGCCGGGGGATTGCTGGGGTGCTCTGGCCCAACCCACGATCGCACGCCCGGCACTGCTGCGAGTGCGCCCGCCGTCGAACCCGATGCCAAGACGGCCGGGGCTGCCCGCAGTTGTCCCACCGAGTCCATCGCCCGGACGGTGGCGCCTAACGTCACGCCGCGGTTGCGGCAAGTGGAAACATGGCTCGGCAAGTTTCCGACCGGTGTCGCGGATACCGTGCTGCTCGACCTGGACGGGTTGCCCGCCCTCAACGCCCAGTTCGCAGCCGTGAAGGGAGCGTTTCGCGATCCGATGGCGGCGGAGGTTGGCGATCCCGCCCAGGTGGCGGCATCGATCGCCGAACGTGGCGCGTGGATGCGCGCTCGCGTCGAGGAGGGGCACTACCAGGAGTCCGAGCCGGGGGCGCTTGCCGTGGCCGAACGCCTGGTCGCCCGTGCTGCTGTCGTGGACGAGCTGCGGATCATGGTCGAGGAAGCGCCGTTGTGGTGCGTGCCGCTGGCGACGGGTCTCTTCAAGCCGCCCGTTGATCCCGCGTTCGATCGCAACCGTTGCGCAAGCCTTCACCCGGGAGAACTGGTGCGCGTGCTCCGACGAACACAGACCGAGCCTCACTGGCTTTACGTCGATTCGGGGCACACCACCGGATGGCTGCAGGCGCCGACCGTAACGCCGGATCTGCCGCGCGAACATCTGGCCCCGCTGTGGCACGGGCCTCACCTGCTCCCGCTGCGCGATGATGTCACCACCAGCTCCGGACATCCGTTTCGCTTGGGGACCCGTTTGCCGCTGCAGGGGGAGCAAGAGGATGTCTACCGGGTGTTGGTACCGACGGCCCAGGGACCCAAACCGGCCACCGTACCCAGGTCCGCGGCGGTCGTGGTGGGGCCGCAACCGCTGACTCGGCGCGCGCTGTGGGGCATGGCGCTGGCCGAGTTG
>JAESSZ010000467.1 GCA_016763875.1 Nannocystaceae bacterium | reverse complement strand
GGGTGGCAGGCGCCGCCGCCGGTGAGCAGGATCTCTGTCACGCCCTTGAGGTCTTCGCTGGCGGCGCGCGTGATCGCTGCCGCCGTGGCGTCTAGCGAGCTGGCCAGCAGGTCGGCGCCGCTCAGGGTTGGAAAGTCGAGACGAAGCGCGTCGCAGTAGGCCTGACCGAAGTCTTCGCGGCCCGTCGACCGAGGCAGCGGTCGGCTGAAGAACGCATGGGCCATCACCTGTCGCACCAGCGCCGGGTCGGCGCTGCCACCTGCGCTAAGTCGGCCGTCCTCGTCAAAGCTCAGCGTGCCGCCCGAGACGTGCCGCGCCAGTGCGTCGGTGATCATCATGCCTGGTCCCACATCCGAGGCCACGACTTGGTCTCTGTCATCGGCGATGAAGGTGACGTTGGCGATGCCCCCGACATTGACGACGAGACGGCCAGCGTCTCGTGGCGGCGTGAACATCCAGTGGGCGATCGGGGCGATCGGTGCACCTTCGCCGCCTAGCGCGATATCCGAGGACCGCATGTCTGCGACGACGGGCAGCCCGAGCGTGGTGGCCAGCGCCCCGCTGCTGCCCAGTTGCAACGTATTGGCATGGGCGGGTCCGTGCGAGGGCGGCGCGTGCCAAACGGTTTGGCCGTGCATGCCCACGACGGCAGCCGTGGCCCACTGCGGAATCGCTCGTACGACGTCGGCGTAGCGCTCAGCCAACTCAAATCCGAGGGCCGCGATGCGCGGCAGCGTCAGCTTCGTGGGCTCGCGTAACTCCGCCTGCAACGCTTGCGGGAACGGATGAAATGCATGACCGAGCACGCGCGGCGTGTGGCAGGCGTCAAGCTCGTCGATGTCCAGCAGCAGTGCGTCGACGCCATCACACGACGTCCCGCTCATCAGGCCCAGTGCGAGAGTCATCTCGGTCCTACAGCGCTCGGGGCCACTGACCCACGATCCGTCGTTCTAGTTCTTCGATCACGCGCTGCCCACCGACGCCCTCGAGGATGAGGTCGGCGGCCTCGAGTGCCAAATAATGTGCGTCGGCCACGGCACAGCCGACGTGGACCGCACCAAAGACCTCGGCGTCGTCGGGCCCATCACCCACGAAGCAAACTTGCTCTGGCCGGATCACATGCTCGGCGCAGATCTGCTGGAGGGCGGCGAGCTTGTCCGAGACCCCGACCCAGCGACCGTCGAGTCCCAATCGGGCCATTCGCTCGCGGGCCGAACGAGTCTTGTTGCGGGACAAGGGCACGACATGCATGCGCTGCTTGAGTCGCAGCAGCGCCTCGCCGTCCCGCACGCTGTAGCGCTGCAGCCAGCCTTCCTCCTCGCCCCCCCACCAGGTGGTCGCGTCGGTGAGCGTGCCGTCGATGTCGAACGCAAATAGCTTGATCGCGGAGAAGTCGGTCATAGGCGCGAGCCGCGATGATACGCGCGTCCGCGCCCTGTTCTAGCAGCCTGTGGTGAAACCCTCGCGCCGACATAACACCGCCCGCGAGGCCCACGACTTTGTTCCTCATCGGTGACTGACGCCCGGTCAGCGCCCTCTTCGTGTCGCGTCCTGGGCCCCGCTGACGGCGTTCTGCCGACACGCGGGTTTCACCACAGGCTGCTAGCACGGGGCGCACGACCCGCCGCAGTCGATCCCATCCTCGTCGTAGTCGAGGCGGCGGTTGCCACACCAGTTGGCGTTCACACAAACTGCATCGAGCAGGTTGAGTTCGGCTTCCTCGTAGTGCTGTCCGTCGTCTCCGTCGAAGCCGTCATCCCCCGCCGTTTCCAGGGCGCGCACCGAGAACGTTGGCGTTCCG
Source organism: Nannocystaceae bacterium (assembly GCA_016763875.1). Classification (GTDB taxonomy): domain Bacteria; phylum Myxococcota_A; class Polyangia; order Nannocystales; family Nannocystaceae; genus JAESSZ01. Next base: position 1,973 of record JAESSZ010000467.1, on the reverse strand, counting down.
GGTGGCCGTACCCAGAGAGTCAACGCCCCACTTACCCCCGGACCGGTAGAGATCGGGTTCCTACTCCCGTTTACGGGAATCCAGTGCGTTCCGTCCGAGTTCCCGCAAATATGAACGATACAACCGCCGAGCGATTGCGACAGACACGTGGGAGGCGGAACAGACCCCACGTGGCAGGTTGGATGAGAGGGCGCAGCGATGTGTGATGCGCCAACGCCGGTCCACCCGGCGTTCATCTCGTTGTCGTCTTGTATCCCTCGGTGGAGGGGCAAGAACGTACGCACGCGATCGAGCAATGCAGCGGACGAGGTCGCCGCGTTCATGTCCCCGGCCGCCGAACGGAACGCGAGGGTAGTGTCATCCGGGAGCAGCGAGAGCGCCTGCCGCACCAGCACGCCGGACGTCGGCTTGCTTTCGGACAAGCTGGCGAGTTCCGGCAAGGACATCGTGTTGCTCTCTTCGTCGTAGACGACCAGCGCGTGGCCATCCTCGTCGACAGTCGTTGAGAAAATGACTCCGCCGAGATCGAAATATCGGGTGCCTGCGACCTGCGACCAACCAGCTTCTCCCCAGGCGCGAACCGGGTAGAACGTGAATGTGCCGCGTGCTTCGGGGCCGATCTCGTATTCTTCACACTTCGGTGACCCGCACACCGCCGCTTCGCAAATGTGGCTGTCACAGTCGCTAGGACTGCTGCACCCGGATCCCAGGGGGCACGCGAGGCAGCTCCCGCCGCAGTCCACCCCCGTCTCGTCTCCGTTCTGAACGTCGTCGGCGCATCGGTCGACCGCTGGCCCTCCATCGGTTCCGGCCCCTTCTTCCCCGCTCGTCGTCGTGTCGAGCGATTCGCCCGACGTCGAAGACGCCGCATCGGTCTCATCGTCGTTGGAACCAGAATCGGTCGTGATATCGGTGGTCGAAACCGAGGTCGACGTGCCGTCGTTCGCGTTCGTGACAGCCGACTCGCCCGGGTGCGATTGGTTCGATCCCGATTGGTTCGAATCAGAATCGTTCGAATCAGAATCGGCCGCATCGGCGGGATAGCCTGGCGGAAGCCCCAAACATCCTGCAGCGGACACAATCATGCACGCCAACACCACGTGTCCGCGGGCGGTTACGGCTCTTTCACCTGGCGCGCTCGTGTGACGCATCGGTCTTCGCAACGTGGGTTATGCCGGGGCTTCGGCGCGGTCGGAATACGACAGCGAAGGCGACCGACAAAAGCAAAGGTGTCACGCGGCGTCGAGGTGCGTCAAGCCTGGGTGCGTTGCGAGCGCGCAAGAAAACCGGCGCAACCCCGACGAACTCAGTCGCCGTTGCGACATTGACTAGCCCGTACGACCAACTGAAACGGCATTCCGAAGTTGCATGCGCTGCGAACGCCTGGCCGTGCACAGCTTGTCTCGTACTTGTCCCGTATTGCTGTGTTGTGGACGCCAGTCTGTGCGCTCTCGAAGTCAGCGGTTCGTCGCTCGCTCGGTCATCCACAGTCTTGGGCGATGAGCGAAGTGCCGAAGTACAGCTCATCGTCCGCCGTCAGGTAGCGAACGCTACCTGTGATCGCGCCAGATCCACATGCGGTCTGCATCGCGACGTCGGTCACCGGACTGCCCGACAGCAGCAATGGAGCTGCGACGTCGCTGTACTGGCTACCCCAGCACCACAGGGTTTCGTCGTCTCGCACCGCGCAGTTGGCTAGATATGCGCCCGCCAAGTCGACCACACCCGTCAGAGGGTCGTCGGCTTCGTCGCGCACGGGGGCGGGGGTGAGGCGACAGTAGTTGATGCATCCGTCGGTGTTTGACGCGGGGTTCCGATTCCCACCTGACCGCTGTTATTGCTTCCCCAGCAAAAGACGTTGTCGTTGACGTGGGCGCACGTCACGTCGGCACCAGCCGTGATTTGCGACACGGCGCCGGGCAGCGTCACCTGGACGGGGTAGTCACGAGAAACTTGGTCGCCCTGGCCCAGCG
>JAESSZ010000466.1 GCA_016763875.1 Nannocystaceae bacterium | reverse complement strand
TTGCTGATGATCACCCTCTTCCTCGCTTCGTTGGCACTCGTCTACCACGCGTTCAACGACACGACGGAGAGGGCGCGAATGTTTGCGACCAAGAGAAACGCCGCCGCTCTGAGCGACGCACTCCGTGCATTTCGTACGGTCTACACCCGTGAGGTTGTCGAGAAGGCCACCCGAAGTGGCCTCGCGGTATCGCACGAATTCAAGGACTCCTTGGACACGATCCCCCTTCCCGCGTCGATGACGATCGAGATCGGAAGAGAGCTCGGCAAAACGAGCAGCGCGGCAACATCAGCGCTGTACAGCGCCTACCCATTTCCATGGCGACAGGCCACGGGCGGTCTGGACGACTCGTTCAAACGAGAGGCCTGGCAAGCCTTGGTGGCACGACCCGACGATGAGTTCTTTCGGGTTGAAACCGTGGATGGACAAGAAGTGCTCCGCTACGCGCGCGCAGATGTGATGCGCGACAACTGCGTGCACTGCCACAACACTCACCCCGAATCTCCAAAGACCGACTGGAGAGTTGGTGACGTCCGTGGAGTACTCGAAATCACCCAAACACTCGATCCCATTATCGAGGACGCTGAGCGAGAAATGGGGACGTTCCGGGTGACGCTCGGGCTATCAGGTCTTCTGGGTTTTGCTGCGGTGGTTCTGGTTTGGGTTTCGTACCGTAGGCGACTGCTGCACCAGCAAGGACTACAGGCCCAGCTCCTCTTGAGAGCGAACGAGCTTGAGCAGTTTGCGTACCGTTCGTCCCACGACCTCAAAGCTCCCTTGACGACCGTCAAACGTCTCGCGAGTTTCATCGACCTCGACCTGAAAGCGGGCGAGATCGACGAAGCTCGCCTCAACGTCGGTAAGATCCACGCGCAGGTCGAGCGGCTGGAGAGACTCGTGGTCGACGTACTGGCCCTTGCCCGCGCAGACCTAAAAACTGAAGCGACGGTTCCGATGAACCCGCGGTCCGAGCTGGAAGGTATTCGCGAAGCACTTCGCGCCCTGCTCGACGACAATGACGTCGCATTGAGTTTCGAAGGGGACCTCGACGCGCCGATCCTCTGCCAACGCACTCGCGTCGTCCAGGTTCTTGAGAACCTAATATCCAATGGGGTCAAATACTGTGACCCGAACCGAGACGCTCGTTTCGTGATCGTGTCCGTTTCAGTGGACGCGAAGAACGCGGCGTTCGTCGTTCGTGACAACGGACTGGGGATCCCCGAAGACTGTCAGCATCGCATCTTTGAGCGTTTCTCCCGCTTTCATCCCCACAACGCGGATGGTTCCGGGCTTGGAATGGCCTTGGTCGAAAGACACGTTCAGTTCTTGGGCGGCAAAGTCACCTTTGAAACTTCCAACCGGGGATCGACGTTTCGCGTCAGCATCCCCCTCGCAGGAGCCGCTTGATGAAGAAAATCTCCGTACTCATCGTAGACGACGATCACGACGACCGATACTTGCTGCGTCGTAGTCTCGAAATGACCAACATGGTCGGCAAAGTGTTCGAGGCGGATGACGGAAAGACCGCGATGGAGTTTTTCGCACAGCATGAGGCGAACATGAAGGACGGCTCGGGCGACTATCCACCAACCATCGTCTTCCTCGATGTCAACATGCCGCTTGTCGGAGGGTTCGAGTTTCTCGAGCAGTTCGCGTCGATTCGCGGCGACAAGCAACTGACTGCGGTGGTGGTCATGATGTACACCTCTTCCGAACGCGAGGAAGACAAGAGGGCCGCCGCGCGGCATGATTTCGTCCGCGGGTTTGTGACAAAATCCTCCATCTCGCCCGATGACCTCGCTGAAAAGCTCGCGTCTGCATGCGGATAGACGAGGTTAGGCCCCCGCCAGCTACGTCACGTAGGCTTGCTATCGCCTGAGTCGGCGACACCGTCACGTGTCGTCAGCCGTCCTGCCTTGCGTGCCCGCTTTGCTGACAGCTCGACGCCGATCGCGTCCAGTCCGTACTCGTTGGCGACCGCGAGAATCGTTCCAAGACCGCAAAAGGGATCGACCACAACACGACACTCGGTGTGCGCCAGCAAGAACTCGCACGTCGCCCTTGCGGCGGACATCGGCATCGCTCGCGCCCATGTCATGACGCCCAGTTCCGGCAGTACGTCGGGCGTCGAGGCATCGGGGGCCAGGCGCAACTCGCGAGAGAATGCCATCCAGTGACCGAACGCCGGCCGACCAAACGTCGTATTCCCAGGCTGGGTCCGGCAAACGACTTTGTGCCACAAGCAGTGGACACCGGCCTCCTCGGCGCCGCGCATCGCCAGATAGCTCTTGTCGATGGTTCGACCGTCGACCTTGATGTCCGTCTGGTACAGGATGACAACCGCCTGCGGCGCGGCCCGCAAGCACGCCAAGCGCGTGATCTCGACCGCAAGATCGCGCCAGGCCTGTAGCCCCATCGGCTGCATCTCGGACAGGTCGGGCACTGAGGTTACGATCGCGTGCTCGGGTCCGAGTCGCGCCTCTCGTAGCCACGCGATGCCATCGCCGTGGTGAACATCTCGTTTCGGCGTTGTCACGAGCCTGCCGCACCATACGCCAATCGACACGACCGCATCACCGACTGTGCTAGCTTGCCCGCGTGCTGTGGCTGTGGGTGATCATGAGCGTCGTGCTGCAACGGCCTCTGGTCGCCGGTCTGATCGTTGTGGTCATTTGGGTCGCTGTCGATCGCGTCTGGCTGGCCCGCAGCGGGATTGGTAAGTGGGTGCAGCGCCGTCGCCTTGAGCCGAAACTTCGCGCTCAACTCGAGGTCAACCCCCACAACCGCGACGCACGCTTCCAGCTCGCCGAACTGCTCGTACACGGGGCTCGGCACGACGAGGCGTTGTCGCTCATCGAAGAGAATCTGGCGGCTGGCGACGACAACGACGAAACTTACTTTGTCGCGGGCGTCGCAGCATTCGGTGCCTCGGCCCCCGACGCTACCGAACGCGCGGAAGTTCACCTCGCTGCCGCACGCGACAAGAGCCCAGGGTTTCGCAGCGGCGCCATCGAACTCGCGTTGGGCCGCGGCCGACTCGCGCACGACAACTTCGCCACCGCCCAAGACGCGCTCAATGACGCCATTGCGGCGCAGCCCGGCTCTGTTGAAGCGCACGTGCTGCTTGCGCGCGCCTTGTCGGGGCAAGGCAAGACCGAACAAGCCGCCGCCGCCAAGGCGCGCGCATGGAAGTTGTACACCGAAGCCCCACGATTCAAGCGACGTCAGGTGCGCACGTGGGCATGGCGTGCCAAGCCCATGGCGGCGGTGAAGTACATCGGCGGTGTGATGGCAGTCGCTGCGGTGATAGCCCTCGTTTTACCGCGACTCGCTCCTTCGTTCACGATGGACCTTGAGTTTGACGTGACGTACAGCGACTTCCGCTTCACGGACGTCGATGGGTTCAACGTCGACATCACCAACCCACCGCCCGCGTCTCGCTTCGCGCTCACGGTGGGTGACGACTCCGCCCCTGCCGACTCACTTTTGGCCCGCTGGGACCTCAACGGCAATGACATTCCGGACATGCAGCGTAAGGGCAAGGCTGGCGATATGTGGTGCAGGATGCGGACCCACTACCCAGGCCTCGCCACCTCGCCACCACCCCACCTGCAGGTCCTTGACCGCACGACAAACACGAGCTTCGGCATCCATGTGCTCGGGGGTCTGTACTCAATGGGGGACTCAGACCGCGCGACGATCTACGCATTCGAAGCCCTGCTCGAAGCCACGCCACCCCGCGACTGCACGGCTGTCACAACGGTCGAAGGCGCCGCGATCGAGTTCGGCATCCGAAACGGATCGCCGTTCTAAGGTTCGGTAGCCGTTCGCGGCCGCCTCGATGGGCTCGCCTAGCCGGCGAACTTCTCGGTGCACAGGCGCACGATGTGCTCGAACTCCGTGTCAGGCGGGGCTTTCTTCAACACCGCAGTCTCGCAGACCACGGCATCGACCGGACGCACATGGCACGCCCGTCGCATCACGCGCTCGCGTGTCTTGGTACCCGCGTCCCACTGAGCGACGGCATCGCCCTCAAGCGATTGCTTCATGAACGGGTCGTATGCGGCGAGCATCTCAATGCACGCATTGGCGAACCCCTTCGGGTGCTTCTTCGGTAGTTTCGCCAACGGTTCGATCGCGCCCTTCGCCGCCTCGTAGGCAGTGTCACGGCGCGCTTGCTCGGCTTGCTTCTCCTGCTCTGCCCGCTTGGCATCCTCTGCCACCTTGGCCGCGGCCGCTTTCTTTTCCTCGGCCTTGTCGGTGGCGACCTTATCGATCGCAGCTTGGTCACGTTGGCCCTTGGCAGTCGTGCCACCGTCGCACGCGATCGACAGCGCCAGGGCGCCACCGGCAAGGAAGAGAGATCGGGAGAGCCAGTGCATCGCCACCCAAGGGTACACCGACAGCGATACCGAGCTCACCCGGCCACCCAGTCCGTTCAACCGTATCCGAGCAGGCGGCCGATCTGAAACACGAGCAGCGCCGCCACGTAGGCGATTGCGGTCATCGAGAAGAACATGAACGCTGGCCACTTCCAGCCGCCGGTCTCGCGCTTGACGACCGCGAGCGTGGACATGCACTGACAGGCGTAGACGAAGAACACCATCAAAGCGAGGCCGGACAGCGGCGTGTGCCGTTTCTTACCCGTCGCCTCGTCCACATCTTCTCGCAGTGCACGCCGAAGCTCGACCGGGTCATCTTCGTCGGCTTCCATCCCATACACGAGACCGAGGCTGCTCACCATGACCTCGCGCGCCGCGAAACTTGCCAAGATTCCGACCCCGATACGCCAATCCTGGCCGATCGGTTTTAGCGCGGGCTCCATGAGTTGCGCCGCCCGGCCTCCGTAACTATCGGCAACCCGAGTCGGGCCCTCGCCACCGGCTCCCGTCGCATCACGCGGGAAACTCAGCACCGCCCACAGCACGATCGTGAACGCCAAGATCACGGTCCCGGCGTCGCGCACAAACGCCTTGGTCTTGTCGTAGACCACAAGCAGTGTATTGCCGAGGCGCGGCATTCGGTACGGCGGCAACTCAAGCACCAGCGGGGGCGTGGGGCTCACAAGAATGGTGCGCTTGTACAGGTAGCCCATCGCCAACGCGGAGACGGTCGACAGTGCGTACATAGCCAGCAGAATCAGGCCCCGATCGACCCCATCGCTGATCCACGGGTCGGTGGACACGAACAGCGCTCCAATCACCAGCGCGTAGATCGGCAGGCGCGCCGAGCAGCTCATGTATGGGATCATCAGGATCGTCACCATGCGATCCTTGACGTTGGAGATCGTCCGCGTGGACATGATCGCGGGGATCGAACACGCGTAGCCGGACAGCAGCGGGATGAACGCCCGCCCATGCAGTCCCAGCCGGGACATCAGACGGTCGAGCAGAAACGCCGCGCGAGCGAGATAGCCGGAGTCTTCCAGGAGTCCGAGGAAGAGAAAAAGAAGCGCTATCTGGGGAACAAACACCAGCACGTTGCCGACCCCAGAGATGACCCCGTCCTTGAGCAGATCGGTGAACAGGCCCGGACCAAGGCCGTTGGCGACCTGCTGGCCCAACCATCCGACCGCGAACTCGATCAGCCCCATCACGGGATCCGCCCACGAGAAAATCGCGACGAACACGACCGACATCACACCGACAAAGGCGACCAACCCCCAGATCCGGTGGGTCAGTACCTTGTCGATACGGGCCGACGCGCTCATCGCGGGCGCAGTCCCACGGATCTTTTCGGCGTACCCGAGCTGGCCCAAGATCTTGTCGACCCTCTGGTATCGCGCCGTCACGATCTGCGACGTGGCACGCATCGCAGTGTCGAGCTCCAGGTCTGCCAGGGCGATACGTTCGTCCTCACTGGGACGCGCAAGTTCCAGTTGTCCCGTGGCGATGGCGGCAATCAACCATCGCCCACGGACCGCGTCGGCCACGTTGTCGAACATCGCCGCACTGTCGCGCCAGGCCGTAGCGTCAGCGCCCGGTTGCAATGGCTGCGGAGCGGGGGCGGAGCTCGCCGTACGCAACGCCTCAAGCAAGGCCGCGACCCCCTCGCCCGTCCGTGCGTTGGTGGGTACCACCGCGACCCCGAGCGCCTTGGCCAGCGCGGCGGAGTCAACGGCAAGGTCGGCGCGCTCGGCCACGTCGACCATGTTCAGGGCAACGACAGTCGGTACGCCCAGTTCCAGCACCTGAAACGCGAGGTAGAGGTTTCGCGCGAGGTTGGAAGCGTCGAGCACCAGTAAAACGGTGCCCAGAGTCTGATCGTCGGCGCCCGTCAGCGCCCGGAACGCGACCGCCTCGTCCTCGGACGACACCGTCAGGCTGTAGGTACCTGGCAGGTCGACGAACACCAGTGTCTCGCCGCCGAAGCGCGGCGCAAGCTTACCGAATCGCCGCTCGACAGTGACTCCGGGATAGTTGCCAACGCTATGGCGCGAGCCGGTCAGCACGTTGAACAAGCTGGTCTTGCCCACGTTAGGGTTGCCGGCTATGGCGATCGTCACGGGGATGCCACCTTGACGCCCGTCACCTTGACGCGCGCCGCCTCGGCCTTGCGCAGCGACACATGGTAGCCGCGCAAACAGAACTCAAGCGGATCGCCAAACGGAGCGGCCTTGACGACCGACACGTGTGAGCCGGGAACAAACCCCATTTCAAGCAGGCGAACGGCGATGGCGCCGCCGCCTTCGACAGACACGACTTCGGCATCAACGCCGCGTTGAAGCGTCGCAAGGCTCTGCACCACAGCCGGCACCATGGCCGTCTCTAGCACCCCGGTCAAGGCGCCGAGAAGCGTGCAAGCTGGTAAGACCGAGTCGCGACCGTGAGGCAACCTATCTCTCCGACGAGTCTATCGAAGCTCCCAATCGACGCGCTGCTCCCCGACGTGGTTTCTGCGTTGAACCGCGGACGATCGGTGGTCGTAGAAGCAGAACCCGGTGCGGGCAAGACCACGCGAGTGCCCCCGGCTCTGCTGCACGCAGGTCTGGACCACGCGGGGGAGATCATCGTCGCGCAGCCTCGACGCATCGCAGCGCGGATGGCGGCACAACGCGTCGCCGATGAGTTGGGTGAGACGCTCGGCCAACGCTGTGGCTATCAAGTGCGGTTCGAGTCGGCGTACTCCAATGCCACCCGAATCCGGTTCGTTACCGAGGGGCTGTTGGCGCGACGGATGCGAGACGACCCGGCCCTGAAGGGCGTGGGGGTCGTGGTGCTGGACGAGATCCACGAGCGTCATGTCGATACCGACGTGTGCCACGCGCTCGCCCGGCGTCTGCAAACCACAACGCGGCCGGATCTGCGGATCGTCGCGGTGTCGGCGACCCTCGATGTCGCCCCACTCGCGGCGTTTTTGGACGCGGAGGCCGTGCACTGCCCAGGCCGCACGTTCCCGGTCGAGGTGAGCTACGCCGCGTCGGACCGCCCGCTGCAGACTCAGGTCGCGGGCGCTATCCGTACGCTCGCCGACAAAGGCCCCGACGGCAGCGTACTTGTGTTCTTGCCTGGTGCCGCGGAGATCCGCAGAACCGCGGAGGCCTGTGCACCCATCGCCCGGGCCCACGGACTCGACGTCGTGACGCTGCACGGCGATTTGGCGGCGAAGGACCAGGACCGTGCCGTCCGGCCTGGCGCGCGACCGAAAATCATCCTGTCGACAAACGTCGCTGAAACGTCGCTGACAATCGATGGCGTGGTGGTGGTGGTCGATTCCGGGCTCGCGCGACGCCCGAGCCACGATCCCTGGTCCGGGGTCCCCACCCTGTCACTGGCGAAGATCTCGCAGGCCTCCGCCATTCAGCGCATGGGTCGTGCTGGTCGTACCCGTCCTGGCCAGTGCATCCGGCTCTACACCGAAAACGACTTCGCACGACGGCCCGCTCACGACACGCCCGAGTTGCATCGGCTCGATCTCGCGGGCGCGATGCTCGACTTGCGTGCTGCAGGCCTGCGTCAGGCCAACGATCTGGCGTGGCTGCAACCGCCACCGGAGGCAGCAGTGACTGCAGCCGACAACCTCTTGAGGAGCCTGGCCGCGATCGATGAGGACGGCGCGCTCACGCCCATCGGGCGCCAGATGCTGCGCTACCCAACCCACCCTCGGCTGGCGCGTCTTATCGTCGAAGCGCGAGCGCGAGGTATCGCCTCCCTCGGGGCGGGTGCGGCGGCGCTGCTGTCCGAGCGCTCGATTCGAGCCCGGAGCGCGGGCTCGGCGGGCTCGCAACAAGATGCG
>JAESSZ010000465.1 GCA_016763875.1 Nannocystaceae bacterium | reverse complement strand
TGGCGACGCAACTCGTCCGGGTCAGGGCCGGGCTCGCTGGCGGCGTCGAGCAGTTCCTCGGTGATCTCGCTCGGGCGAGCCGCGGGATCGACGTCGTCATCGGCGCGCAGTGTGTAGAATCGGATGACTTGTTGGGCGAGACCGAGCAAACGCTCGAACTCGGCGACGATGTCTGAACCACCGATGAAGCGCCAGTGGATGTAGATACCCTTGCGGCTCTTGGCGACGGGGTACGCCAGGACGCGCATGCCCCAGCTGTCGACTTTGAGCAGGCTGCCACCGCGTTCGGTGAACATGCTCTGCATTCGGGTGATGAGCTGATGGATCTCCGTCTTCGGAGTATCCGGCTTCAGAATAGTTACGGCCTCATACTCTCGCTGGGTGCCGACGCGCGACGCCTGTGAGAGCACAACTCCGACTTCAAGTGCTTTTGCCATTGATTTGGTCTCCCTTTGGACTAACGGCTCCCGCACCAGCGCGGGAACAGAGAGGGTTGTGGCGGCGTTTTAGGCAAACCTGGGCCCGACTGCAACGTGCAGAATTGATTGCCGCGTCAATCACGCGAACGGCCAGCTAAAGGCTCCTGGTGAGCAACCACGGGGCTGGTAGCGTCGCGACCGCGCAAATGCGCAGTTGTCGGACTTTTGCGCTCCCGTCTACGGTCATCCCGCACGTGGCTGCACGGAACATCATCGGCATCGACCTGGGCACCACCTACTCGTTGGTCGCGCGGATGGACGGTGATCGCGCAATCGTGCTGCCCAACCGACTGGGCGAAACGCAAACCCCCAGTGCTGTGAGCATCACGGCCCAGGGGGAGATCCTCGTCGGCGCCCCCGCCCGAGCACGGGCCGTCACGCATCCCGACGCCACGTTCAGAAACTTCAAGCGTGACATGGGGACCGACCGCGTCTTCGCGGCGTTCGGGCTGAGTTTCCGAGCGGAGGAGCTGTCAGCGATGGTGCTCAAGCAACTCGCCGCCGATGCCGAGGAAGCACTTGGCGGCGCCATCGACGAAGCGGTCGTCACCGTGCCCGCCTACTTCGGGGAGTTGCAACGGCGTGCCACCCGAGACGCGTGCGAGATAGCGGAGCTTTACGTGGAGCGCATCATCAACGAGCCGACGGCCGCGGCGTTGGCCTACGGCCTAGACCGTCGCGATCGTGAGTCCCGGATCGCCATCCTCGACCTGGGCGGGGGGACCTTCGATGTCAGCGTACTCGAGATCATCGAGGGGGTCATCGAGATCCAAGGCACCGCGGGCGACGCACGCCTGGGGGGTGAGGATTTCCTCGAGGCACTGGTGGACCACGTGGCCAAACGGGTGCTTGGGACGCATGGGTTCGATCCGCGGGTCGAGCCGGCCACGCGAGCGCGCTTGCTTGAGACCTGCGAGCAGGCCAAACGCAGACTCAGTACGGCGAAACAGGTAGACCTCCGAGTGCCGACCACGGGCGAGGAGACGGTGGTTGTGACCGTGACGCGGGACGAGGTCGAACGCCTGTGGCAACCGACACTGCAAAAACTCCACGCGCCCATCCGTCGGGCACTGCGAGACGCCTGCGTCCTGCCACGCGCCATCGATGAAGTTGTGCTGGTGGGCGGCGCAACGCGCATGCCAGCGGTGCAGCAGTTGGCCAATGAGTTGTTCGGCCGGACGCCACTCACCAACATCTCGCCCGACGAGGCCGTCGCTCACGGCGCAGCGATTCAGGTCGGTTTGAAGTCGGGGGACCCCGCACCCGAAGACATGGTGGCAACCGACATCGCACCGTTTTCGATCGGCGTGTCTACGGTCGAAAATCGGGGCAGACGAACACTGCAGGGCGTGTTTTCGCCGATCCTGGAGCGCGGGACTGTGCTCCCGGCCAGTCGTGTCGAGCGCTTCGTGACCGCTGCGGAAAATCAGACCCAGATCAAGATCCTCGTGTACCAGGGTGAACATTCTTCGTGTGAAGACAACACGCTGCTGGGTGAGTACGAACTTGAGGGCATCCACAAGGGGGCCGCGGGCGAGGAGAACATCGACGTGCGGTTTTCCTACGACCTCAATGGCCTGCTCGAAGTCGACATGACCGTCGTATCCACCGCCGTCACCAAGACGCTGGTCGTCGAGCGCTCTGGCGGAAAGATGACGCAACCCCAGCTCGCCGACGCGCGTGACTCGTTGCAGCGACTCAAGTTCCACCCTCGGGACGCGCTCCCCAACACGACCGCGCTGGCGAGGGCGGAGAGCGCGTTTGTGGAGTTGCGTGGGGCGCAGCGCGAGGCGCTCGGCCACGCGATGCGCTCGTTCCGCCTGGCACTTGAAGAGCAGCGGCCGACTGAGATCGAGCACGCACGCCGACAACTCATGGCCCTGCTGGGCGACTTCAGCCTCTAGGAGGCCACCAATGCCTGACTTACCGGACACCGATGACCCGTACCTGCTGCTGGCGGTCAAGCCTGACGCTACGGCAGACGAAGTTCGGCGCGCGTATCTGAGACGCGTCAAGGTGTTCAAACCTGACCGCGCGCCAAAGGCATTCCAGAGAGTCCGCGAGGCCTACGAGCGGCTGCTGGCTGGCTTCGAGTTGGCGGTGCAACTGGGCAACGTCTCGCACCATAGTGCGGGATGGGACCTGGACGCGCAGCCGCCGACCGGCTCCGCCAGCCCAGACAAGACGCGACGAGAGCGGCTGCAGGCACTGATCGATACCGTCTACGTCGCATTGTCTCAGCAGCGGCACGACGAAGCCGCGCGACTGCTGCTGACACCCGACGCCGAACGCCTCGCGGTCGATCCCGCATTCACAACGCCCTTGCTTGATACCTGTTGCGCGACCATTTGGAGCGCACCCGTGCTCGCCACGGCACTGACCGCGCGTTACCCCGACATCATTGACGCTGCGGACTCCAGCGCAGGACCCCACTGGCAACATCCGTTTTGGGATCTGCGGTCGCTGGCAAGCGAGCTTCCCGGGTGGACGCGCCACACGGAATCCCTGCCCGAACTCACCGCCTTCTTGGGGGAGGGAGCACTGGGCAACGGTGCGGTTGCGAGTCGCAGCCGCGACGCCCTGGCAGCGCGAGTCACTGACGAGCCGATGCGTGTGCTCGCCGCGTTGGATGGCGCGGTTGTCGGTGCACCAGAGGTGCTGAACCTACTGACGGAGCGCGCGGACACTTGGGCCGACGACCGCCAACCGATGAGCGCGGACGACGACAGCATCACCGCAGCCGCTCTCGTGCGTGGACTGCTGGCCAGCCTGGACGAGTTCGGCACCCTCGGTGCCGGGTGGGCCAAGCGTCTCATCATCACCCTCGCCGCCCCCGCCGTCCTCATCGCGATCGGAGCACCGTTGACACCGCTACTGTTCGCGCTTGGCGTCAGTGCCATCGGCTACCACGCCTGGTTCGACGCTACGGCTGCCCTGTATCGCAAACTCGTGCGTCCGACGATCGTTCCGTGGCTCATCGCGACGGGGCGACCACTAGCCAGCGTCACCGAACAACTCCGCACACAGGTTTCGGCTCGAAGCGCGCTGTTGGGACTGCTGCGTCCCGATGCATTGAGGCGATATCCTCAAATGCTGGAACAAGACAAAGGCCTTCAAGCCTTCGCCGCGCTGGCCCGCCTGGCCCACGCTCGCCGCGTCGTGGGCTAAAACCTGTCCCTGCTAGTCCGCCCGGCGCCGAGCAAACGGAAGGCTGGCCAGCGACAGCACGGCAAAGATGCAAACCACCGCGACGCGCGTCACCAAAATATAGGCCGCGATCACCGACCCGCTGATCCCAAGCCAAGACAGCGCCCCAGCCCACCCCGCATCCTGAATCCCAATCCCGCCGGGAGTGACCCCGACAAACGCCGTGAGTTGAGAAACAGGTGTGGCATACGCGATCGTCAGTGCATCGAGAGACAGCCCCGCCAGTGCTCCGGTTGCCCAGAACTGGAGAATG
>JAESSZ010000464.1 GCA_016763875.1 Nannocystaceae bacterium | reverse complement strand
GGCGAGATTGGCGAGCCGTACAAGTTCCGCGACGTCGCTGGCGAGGACACCAGGGACAACCGTCGGGACGGTTCGGTCGTCCGGTTCCTCTTGGGCGACGACGCCCCATACACCAACTCTCCGCCCCATCTGTGGTAGGCGATGCGCAACCCAATATTTCAATTCTTCGTCTTGGCCCTGGTGCCCGTGGCCTGCCACACCGAGTCCGGGGGAGTCGCTTTGGGCGACAGCTCTCGCAGCGGCTCGCCGCGCGGCTTGCCGTTCGCGGCACCCCAGGTGGCGCATGGTGGCGTTGACTGCCCCAGCGGAGGCGGCCAGATGGTGCGGGTCCCGGAGGGCTTTTGCATTGACGCCACCGAGGTGGCTGGCACCGCGTACTTTACGTGGCTCGCCAAAGCACCGTCCGAGGACGGGCAGGTGGGGGTCTGCGAGGGCAATGCGTTCGAACCGTCGTGCCAGATCGAACTCGAGCAGCAGCCGATTGGCTGCGTCGATTGGTGCGACGCCACGGCGTTTTGTGAGGACAACGGCAAACGGTTATGCGGGGCCATCGGCGGCGGCGCGACGGCGCCCTAGGACTACGACGACCCCGCAGTCGACGAGTGGTTTGCGGCGTGCTCAGCGGGCGGACAGTACGAGTATCCCTACGGCGCGGAGGAAGTCGCGCACCAATGTCGCGACTCGCCCGAAGAAGGGTGGGGCCCGGTCGAGGTGGGCACGTTCCCTGAGTGCCAGTCCCCCGATCCCGACTACGCCGGAGTGTTCGACCTCGGAGGCAACGTCGCGGAGTGGGTCAACGACTGCAACGAGGAGGGCTGCCGTATCCGCGGAGGGAGCTACAATCATTCCGGTATCGGCATGAAGTGCGCCGTGGGCGAGCGCATGCGCATGGAACCGACCCGCGATAGCTTCGTCGGTATCGGTTTCCGCTGCTGCGCCGATTGAGCGCCCGCTGCGGTCTAACGGTCGTTGTCGATCCCGAGGCGGGCCTTCATCGCGGCGATCTCGTCATCGATGCCCTGCTCGCGGGCTGCGGCTTCCTTGAGCTTCCGGCGCTGCGCAACCTTGGCCTCCTTGGCTGTGATCTTGGCCTGCTTGGCCTCGATCGCCAGTTGCTGCTTCTTCTCGCGCGCGGACAACTCGGGAGACCGTGTGTCCGCCAGGTCCATGATCGACCCGCAAGCATCGCAGCTAAACTGGGTCGACGTGGACGACCACAGGTTGACGAAGAAGTACGCGGTGTACGTCTTTTCGACCACACACTCCCGAAACACGGTCGTCTTGTCGCACTTGGGACAGCGCCGTTTCTCGAACTGTCCGTCCGGCACCCGCCGTGCTTCGCCCTTGCGCCCGAACAAGAAAAACGCCATGGGCCACGGTAACACGCGGGAGCGGTCGGTCGCCTCGACAGTGGGGGAGGCGGCGGCGGGCTTGCAATATGTGTCAGGTAGTATCGCGAATCACGTGCGGTTGTTCCTGCTCACTCACAGCACCGAGCGTGCAAAGCTGAGTAATACCGGTCGCCTCGTGCAGGAAATACTCGGTCCCCGCGCGGTCACCATTGTATGGCAACGGACGACTCCCGATCCGCAACTGCTGCGGCAGATTGCTGCGTCGTCCGTCGCGTTGTGCTGGCCGAGCGTGGACGAGCAGGAACCGAAGCCCGCGGCCGTCGGAGACTTCGTGCTCATCGACGCAACGTGGCAGCAAGCGCGCAAGATCTACAACCGGAGCGCGTACCTGCACGAGCTTCCGCGCGTCGGGCTTAGCGTTCCGGGGGGTTCTCGATATACGTTGCGGCGGAATCAGGTGGAGGGCGGTCTGTGCACGCTTGAGGCCGCCGCCACACTGATGGCGATGCAGGGCGAGACGCGTGAAGCCCTCGCGCTTCAAGAGCGGTTCGAGCGGCTCGTGCTCGAAGGACCACCGTCGCGCTCGCCCGTATGATTCCGCCGTGATGCAGCCTCGGCTGCGTGGACGAGGTCGTCCGCGGATACATCGCTGCGGTCCGGCTCGGCACGGTAGACTCGGGCCCATGCACCGCTGGATCATCGTCGCCGCCATCGTCGCCGCCATCCTTGGTCTCACCACCGCGTGCGACTCGGGCACCAAGGACGCCGCCAAGGGGAAAGCCGAAACGAAGGCCGAAACGAAGGCAGATGCGAAGGGGGATGCGAAAGCCGATGCAAAGGGGGACGCCAAAGCAGGCGACGCCGCGGCTGCTGGCGTCGTCGTCGACAGCAAGGGCGGAGCCGTCCCCACCGCAAAGGGCGTTGCGGCCCCGGTCCCCTTACCCGGCCTGTAGCCGTTAGCCCCCGATACGACGCGTTGCGGTCTCGCCCGGTTGACACGGCCTCGACCGTGCCTAAGTTGCCAGCGTTCCGAACAAGGAGCCTGCGAGCTGCCCGACATGCTGTCGAGCGGCGTCGCGGGCCTGATTCGGCGAAGAGAGAGCACGACGATGGCCAAGACAATTGGGATCGACCTCGGCACCACGAACTCAGTGGTCGCCGTCATGGAAGGCGGGCAAGCCGTCATTATCAGCAACGAAGAGGGCGGGCGCACCACGCCTTCGGTCGTCGCGTTCGAGGAGGGGGGCAACTGCCTTGTGGGCCAGCAGGCACGCAGGCAGGCCATTACCAATCCCGAAGCGACGGTCTACTCCACCAAACGCTTCATGGGCCGAAGTTTCGCTGAGGTAGCCGAGGACGCCAAGCGCCTGCCGTTTACCGTTGAGAAGTCGTCCACGGGCGGTACCCAGTTCAAACTGCGGAACAAGGCCTACTCGCCACCTCAGGTGAGCGCGCGTATCTTGACCAAGCTCAAGAAAGCGGCGGAGGACTATCTGGGGGAGACCGTGGATGCGGCCGTCATTACTGTGCCCGCGTACTTCAACGACGCGCAGCGCCAGGCGACCAAGGACGCGGGCGAGATCGCTGGACTCAACGTCAGACGCATCGTCAATGAGCCCACCGCAGCCGCACTCGCGTTTGCTCGCGATAAAGACCTCGGGAGTGAGGAGCGTGTTATCGCGGTCTACGACCTCGGCGGAGGCACGTTCGACGTCTCGGTTTTGGAAGTTGCCGAAGACGTCGTCGAGGTCATATCGACGGCGGGCGATACACACTTGGGCGGAGACGACTTCGACGACGTGCTCATCGACTGGCTGCTCGCCGAGTTCAAGGCCGACAGTGGCCTGGACGCTAGCGCCGACAAACTCGTGCGTCAGCGCCTAAAAGAGGCGGCGGAAAAGGCCAAGGTCGAGTTGTCGACGCAGACCGAGACGGAGATCAACCTGCCGTTTCTCACCGCAGACGCCTCGGGGCCCAAACATCTGCAGAAGAAGCTCTCGCGGGCGAAGTTCGAGTCTCTGATCGCACCGCTGGTGGAGCGTACGCTCGGCCCGGTCAAGCGCGCTCTGTCTGACGCGGGCAAAAAAACCGCCGAGATCGACGAGATCCTGCTCGTGGGCGGTTCGTCCCGGGTGCCGTTGGTCCAAAAGACGGTGCGTGAGTTCTTCGGCAAGGATCCGAACAAGGGCGTCAATCCCGACGAAGTCGTCGCGCTTGGTGCTGCGGTGCAAGCGGGCGTGCTGACGGGCGAGGTCAAGGACATGGTCCTTGTCGATGTCACGCCGCTCAGCCTCGGTATCGAGACGCTTGGGGGTGTCATGACCGTGCTCATCCCGCGAAATACGACCGTCCCGATGCGGAAGTCCGAGGTGTTCACGACGGCTTCGGACAATCAACCTTCGGTGCAAGTGCTCGTTCTTCAGGGCGAACGGAAGATGGCGGCCGACAACCGTACGTTGGCCAACTTCGGGCTCGAGGGGTTGCCGACGGCCCCGCGTGGCACGCCGCAGATCGAAGTCGCGTTCGACATCGACGCCAACGGCATCGTGCACGTCTCGGCCACAGATCTTGCGACGGGCAAGGATCATAAGGTGACCATCAGTTCGAGCTCAGCGTTGTCGCCGGAGGAGATCGAACGGATGGTGGACGAGGCCAAACGCAACGAAGAAGTCGATACGCGGCTCAAGGACGAGGTCGACAAGCGCAACACACTTGAGGCGTTGGTGCATCAAACGCAGTCGCTCTTGGGCGAGCACGGGGCATTGCCCAGCGAGCTGAGGGGCGATGTGGAAACGGCGCTCGGCGAGGCCAACAGCGCTATCGAGGCGCAAGACCCCGCACGTATCGAAGGGGCACAGACTCGGCTCACGGCCGCGGCCCATGAACTCTCCAAAGCGATGTACGCCAACGCTGGAGAGCCCGCGGCGCCGTCCGAGGGACCAGGTGATCAGCAGGCCAATGATGGTGTGATCGATGCCGAGTTCGAGGAGAAGCGCGCGTCGTAGCGCTTGCGAGCATTTGTCGAAATCGCGCCCGCGTGCTCAAGTCTCGACGACTTGGGCCAGCGGGCGCGCTGTGATCATGCGGCCCATGCTGGGTCAGGCGAAAACTGCTAGTTTATGGGTCGTATGCCGGACGCGTCGATCGGGTGGGGACGTAAGGTTGCCCGACTGCCAGACCATGGCGTATTGCTCGTCGCCACGGATCTTCAGGGCAACTTCGAGGACTACGAGGCCCTCAAGGCGATCTACCGTCGTGAGGAGAAGGCTGGCAACGAGCCGATTCTGCTGCTGTGTGGCGACCTGGTGCACGGTCCGGGTGGCCACTACGCTGACCCCGCGAACTGGCCCGACTTTCTTGGGACGTTTTACCGGGATAGGTCCCGGGAGTTGATTCTCGACTACGAACGGTTTGCCGACAACGCACGGACAGTGGCGCTGCTTGGTAACCACGAACATGCGCACATCGGCGGCCCGATCGTCAGTAAATTCCACCCTGACGAGGCCGCGGTTCTCGATGCGGAACTTGCCGACGATGCCCCACGGATCCAAGCGTTCATCGCGACGTTCCCTCTGATCGCAGTCGCGAAGTGCGGGGCAACATTTGTCCATGGTGCCCCTCGGGCAACCGAGAAAGACCTCGATGCTTTCGAGGCGCTCGACTACGACGGGTTCGAGCAGGTCGACATCGGTTCTATGTACGAGCGCGGAACGGTGGGGAGCTTGTTGTGGGCGCGATGCGCAGAGCCCGAGCACGCGCGCGAGTTTCTGCGGGCGACCCGACCGGGCGAGGGCAGCAACGCGTTTGTCGCCTTCGGGCACGATGTCGTTCGCGAGGGCTACGAGAAAATCGGTGCCGAGCAGATCTGTGTTTCGACCTCATTCGGTTGCGACGACGAGAACAAGGTCTATCTCCGTCTGGATCTCGCAGCCGAATACACGTCGGTCCACGATCTCAAGCCTGGGCGGGAAATCCTGCCGCTGTATCCCGGGTAGAGCGCCCTCGGGAACGGTTGAGGCTCAAGATACATTGTACCGGGCCGTGACGTATAGTCCGCAGATGCGTGCGCCCAACCTCCGGTGCACCTCTCGGACATTGGTGAGAACGCTCCGATGAGCAAACGCGACGGGCAGCGTCGGAAGACCATTTTGGTGTTGGCGATGCCAATCATCGGCGGAATGGTGTCCCAAAACGTCCTCAACCTCGTCGACACGGCGATGGTTGGAACACTTGGCGACCAGGCCCTGGCGGCGGTTGGCACCGGTAGTTTCGCGAACTTCCTTGCGATCGCCTTTATTACGGGGTTGTCGGCGGGCGTTCAGGCGATGGTCGCTCGCCGACTTGGCGCGGGGCGGACGGGGGAGGTCGCGGTCCCGCTCAACGGGGCACTCATCCTCGCGGTGATGATGGCCGTGCCCGCGTCCATCATTCTGTACCAACTCGTTCCGGTCGCGTTTCCAGTGCTCAATCGCGATCCGGCGGTGGTTGCCGCAGGCGTGCCCTATCTGCAGGCGCGGCTGGTCGCAATGACGGCGGTCGGGGCCAACTTTGCCTTCCGAGGCTACTGGAATGGCGTGAACATGTCGCAGATGTATCTGCGCACGTTGCTGCTGATGCACGCCACCAACATCCTGCTCAACTGGTTGCTGATCTTCGGCAATCTGGGCTTCCCCGAACTCGGGGCGACGGGGGCGGGAGTCGCTAGTGCTGTGGCAACGTACGTCGGCACCGCGTACTACATCGTGCTGGCGCTAAGGCACGCGCGACCGGGCGGGTTCTTGCGGAGCCTGCCCAGCGCCACCGAGATTAGGACAATGTTACGGCTGTCTGTGCCCAACGGCCTGCAGCAGACCTCGATGGCCGGCTCCTTGGTCATGCTGTTCTGGATCATCAACCAGCTGGGTGCGTCCTCAGGCGAGGTGGCCACCGCGCAGGTTGCAGCGGCCAACGTTGTCATCAACGTGACGCTTGTGGCCCTGCTGCCTGGACTTGGGCTTGGGATCACCGCGGCGTCGTTGGTTGGCCAGGCGCTCGGTCGACGGGACCCGGAAGACGCGCGGCGATGGGGTTGGGACGTCGCCCGAGTTTCCGCGGTCGTGCTCGGGATCCTGGGCCTGCCCATGTTGCTCGCGCCGGACCTGATCCTAGGCGTGTTCCTTCACGACCCGGCGACTTTGGATCTCGCGCGTGGCCCACTGCGGCTGGTCGGCGCGGTCATGGCGATCGATGGCGTCGGGCTAGTGTTCATGAACTCGCTGCTCGGTGCGGGAGCGAGCCGCACCGTGATGTTGGTCGCGGTCGCCGTGCAGTGGCTTCTGTTCCTACCCGCGGTCTACGTCGTCGGCCCACTCCTCGGCGGAGATCTCATCGCGATCTGGGTCGTGCAGACGGGCTACCGCGTGGTGTTGGCGGTGGTCATGCTGTTGCTATGGCGGCGCGGAGCTTGGCAGTCGATCGAGGTCTGACAATCGGCTTGCAGACGGTCTTAGAGCGCCGTGAGCGTGTAGTTGTCGTAGACGAACGCCCCAGGGTTTCTGTGGGCGGAAAAACCGACCTGCCCGCCCTCAGTGATGCGCTCGTCGCTGTTGTCGAAGAAGGACTGCTGGGCGTGCGCGACCCAGCCTTCATTATCGTCAAAAATATCCAGCAAGCAGTCGACCGAGACCGTGTCCTGACCCGAGGTGTTCATGGTGAGTCGATAGCGCTGACCCAACGTAAACGGGACCGGTGTGGACTCGCATAGAGAGTTGCTGAAGCTGCCGCCTAAGTGCCGGGCGGTGCACACTTCGTCCTCGTTCGCGAAGCATATGTAGCTGCGGCTCGACGGGACGTCGACGATGTCCTGGACGCGCGCATGTAGCTGCGGAGACCCCGAGGTGAAGTCTTTGACCGTCACCGTGAACTCCACCGTTTGTTCACTATCAACCGGGACGACGTCCTGCGGGCGAAGTGCGAGATGGTCCTCGAACGAGACCGGGATTCCGAGGTTGTGCACCTCGCCGGCGATCAACTCAAACGCGGTCGACTGCTCCCACCAACCATTGCCCAATGTCGCGCTGTCGGCTCGCTCGAAATCGTCGACGAACATCATCTCGCCGCCTGAACTCGAATCGGCGTCAGTCGACGAGGCGTCAGTCGACCCGGTGGCGAGCGCGGTGGTCGATGAGCCGGTCGATGAGCCGGTCGACCCCGTGGCCGTCAGTTGAAGGCCAGTCGATGAGGTGTCAGCGGCGTCGCTAGGGGAGGGCGGCTGGGTCGACTTCCCAGAAGTCGACGTTGTTTCGTCGCGCACGGGCACGCACATGCTCGCGTGCAGCGCATCACCCAGCTTCCCGTAGCGACGCCCGGACGGGCAGTCTTCGTCCAAGAAGCTACAATTGCCGTCCATCTCGCATTGACCGCTCTGGTTGCAGTCCGCGTCCTCACTGCAAAGGAACGCCGGGTCGCGGCTACATCCGGCGGGGGCCAAGGCGAGGACCAAGGCGAGCGCTCCGGGAAGGCTTTCCGCGCGGCCCACCCAACGAGCGTACACCTGCGAAGAACGCGAATCAAAGCTTACCCCACCTCCTTCAACCTACACTTCGGGCAGTCTTCGAAGCCAGGGCATCGCGTCAATAGGACTGATAAGCTTCAGTTCACGGGGTCGATGGCAGCTGAGAGCGCAAGCGTCTTCCAGTTTGGAAAAGGGGAGGTGAAGACCGCGGACGTGATCTCGTTCGCAGACGGTCGCTACCGCGCAATGCTCGATCCGTCTGACGAATATGAGGCACGCATCAACCGCGGTGCCGAGTTTGTCAGCCGCCGGGTGAGCATGGATGGTCGCTTGCGGGGGGTCACCTCGAAGATGGCTGCCGTGGGCGGTCCGATGTCCGAGGATATCTCGCAGCGATTGCGGCAGAGCTTTACGCGCTACCACGGGTGTGGCGTTGGTGAGGTGCTTAGCGACCGTGAGTCCGCCGCTATCGTTGCCACGCGCCTGGCATCACTGTCGCGAGGGTTCTCGGGGGTTCGACTCGAACTGCTGGTGCTGCTCGCCGAGATGCTCAATCTGCGCGTGCTTCCTCGGATCCCCCGACTCGGTTCGGCGGGCGCCAACGCCGACCTCGTGCCGCTTTCGTACCTGGCCGCTGCCGTCGCGGGGGAGGGCGAAGTCAGCTACCTCGGACGAGTTGTTCCCGCCGACGAAGGACTGAGCGCGGCGCGCCTCAAGCCTATCGACTTGCGTCCCAAAGAAGCGCTCGCGCTCATGAGCGGCACGGGAGTCATGACCGCACTCGGCTGCCTCGGGTGGGAGCGTGCGAGGCGGTTCTCCAGGTTCTCAACTGCCCTCGTCGGTATCGCACTCGATGTGACGGGCGTGAGTCGCCAGCACCTCGATCCTCGGATCGACGCGCTGAAACCCCATCGAGGTGCGCTCGCGGTATCGGAGTGGTTGCGAGACGATGGCGAGTTCGGGAGCAAGGACCCGCCGCCACCCAACGCAGCACCTGAACTTCTTCGGGCGGCAGGCAACGTGCTCGGCGTTCAAGTGTATGCTGCGACGTTCGCGGGGCGGACCCTCGACGTTGAACTCAACAGCGTGTGTGACGATGTCGTGATCCATCCAACGACCGGCGAGCTGCTTCTTGGCGGCAACTTCTACGGCGGTGCGGTGACGCTCGCGCTGGACGGACTCAAGTCGGCGGTGTTCACCACGGCTTCTTACCTTGAGCGCGTGTTGGCGATGGTTTGTGATCCGGCGACCAACGGGGGGTTGCCTCTGGACCTCGCGGATCCCAGCCTCACGGCGTCGCACGGATTTAGAGCCATGCGTGGCGTTGCTGCGGGTTTGCTCGGTGACCTAGCGATGCTGACCGCACCGGCTGCCTTGCGGGCGCGGCTCGCTTCGCGGGAGCCCGGGGAGATTGCGTCCATGGGCACGCACGCGGCCCGCGATTGCATCATGGCGCTCGAAGTCGCGGAGACGATTTCCGCGGTCGCTGCTCTTGCGCTATGCCAGGCGGTCGATCTGCGCGACGGCCAGGGGTGCCACCGACGGACAAAGGCGGTCTACGGCGCTGTCCGGCAACTTGTGCCCCGGATCCAGGCCGACAGGGCGCAAGACCGCGATATTACGTCGGTCCTTGAGTTGCTCCGGGCGGGCTTGCTGCCGATAGGCCAGCTCTCAGGAATGTAGAGCCGGTCGCCAACGACGTCTGCTAGATTGTGCGCGTGCGCTGCGGCCCGGTACTGACCTGCCTCATCCCATTTGTCGCGTTTGCGGCGTCATGTGGGGACGATGAACCGGACACGGTGCGCGCGACGATTGGGGCGCGCGGTGGGCTTATCAGCTCCCACGACAAACGCCTCACGATTGTCTTTCAGCCTGGCGCGCTGACCGACGATACGGAGATCACGATCTTCCCAAGCGATGTGCCGCCGGACGTGTACGGGGCGGCGTACCGAGTGCAGCCCGACATCGAACTGCGCGTCGCGGCCGAGGTCACCTACCGCCGACCCTTGCCACCGGTGCAGCCACGAGCAGTGGCCGTCGCTGCGGTCCGTCAGTCGGACTTTGTGACGGGCATGGGTTTTTGGCAGCCGCTGCCCAGACTGTTCATCGACTTGTCCAACGAGTCGGTCACAGCGAAGGACGACGAGCTGTCGCTGTACTACGGGATGTTCGACTACAACAGCGTTAGCGACGGCGGTGGCGGCGGCGGCATTTGTGCGACCTCGGCTGCGCAGTGTTTCTTACCCAGCGTTTTCGATGCCGGGCCCGGGCCACGGGACGTCTGTTTTGGTGACTTTGACGCCAATGGCACCATGGACGTCGCGACGGCTGACGGGGCCGCCAACTCCGTGAGCGTGATGGTGAGTAGCGGCATCGGGGCCCTCGGAGCTCCGACCGCGATAACCGTTGGCGCTAGCCCTTCTTCGATTCGGTGCGGGGCGATCGCGGGGGACGCCGCGGCTGACTTTGTCGTCGCTCTGCAGGGTGGATCCACGGTTGTCTTCGCCCGCAACGCGGGTGATGCGAGCTTCTCTCTCGCGGACCCCGATGCTGTCGCCCCTAGCCCCGTCGATCTCGCTCTGGCCGACATGAACCTCGACGGGTTCCTCGATACCGTGGTGGTGGGTAGTGGCGGGGCCGCGACCGGACTCACGCTGAT
>JAESSZ010000463.1 GCA_016763875.1 Nannocystaceae bacterium | reverse complement strand
CGGTGCCCGTTTGGGCTGACGTACCCCAGCTGCGATGTGCGCTGCGCGACCGATCTCGAGGAGCTGATCCAGACCGAGACCTCTGGAGCACCCGCCGCGTTCATCGCGGAGCCGATTCAGGGCATGGGTGGTTTCGTCACCCCGCCCAAGGAGTACTTCCAGATAGCGGTTGGCATCGTGCGCAGCTACGGCGGGTTGTTCATCTGCGACGAGGTGCAGACCGGCTTTGGTCGCACGGGTGGCAAGTGGTTCGGCATCGAGCACTGGGGGGGTCGAGCCAGACATCATGACGTTCGCCAAGGGCATCGCCAACGGCATGCCCGTAGGCGCCACCATCGCGACCGACGAGGTCGCGGCCTCGTTGACCGGGCTATCGGTCTCAACGTTCGGCGGCAACCCGGTGTCCATGGCAGCTACCGACGCCACGCTGGAAGTCATGGAGCGCGAGGACGTCCCGGCCCGTTCGGAGCGGTTGGGCAACATTTTGCGCGACCGCTTGATGGCGCTGATGGACAAGTACCCGTTCATCGGCGATGTCCGCGGCATGGGCATGATGCAGGGTCTCGAACTTGTCGAAGACCGCAAGACGAAGGAACCCGCTACGGGCAAGGTCAACCAACTGATGGAGCTGGCCAAGAAAGAGGGCTTGCTCATCGGTAAGGGTGGCCGCTGGGGCAACGTCATTCGCATGGCGCCACCAATGCTGATCAGCGAGTCGGATCTGCTCGATGGCTGCGACAAACTCGACCGCGCGTTTGCAGCGGTGCGCTGAGCGTGGCTTCACCCAGCGAGACCGTTCGCCGCTTCTACGCGGCGTTCGGCGGTGGTGATACCGAAACCATGTGGGCGATCTTGGCGCCCGATGTGCGCTGGACCGCGGCGGGAGCGTGCGGCGTCGTGCCGTGGGCGGGCGCGGCGCACACGCGCGAAGCTGCGATGGTCTCGATCGAGGCGTGGCGCGGCGCCATCGAGGGCCTTGAGTCTCAGCGAGAGCTGCCTCTGTCGGACGGCGAGTGCGTTGTCGTTCGAGGTCAGGGGCGGTATCGCGTGCGCAGCACCAACCGGGTTGTCGCGGATCGGTGGGTGCATATGTGGCAGGTGCGCGGCGGCAGGATCATCGCGTTCGACGAATACGGTGACACCGCGGCAGCGGCCGCCGGTTTTGCCGGAGCGCGTTAACTCGCCGCAGCGAGCCTTGGTTGCGGGTAGCGGTGGGCGAAGTGTTCGTAGTCTGGCGGTACGTGTTCGCTGGCGCCGACGTCGAAGGCCCCGGAGCAGGCGCCGCGCTCGCGGTTCCCCGGGACGAGCAGGTCCGGTACGAACGGCGAGAGGCAATCGAGGCTCGAGGTGACGCTCTCCACTTCGAGCAGGGCCGTCGGTTCGTAGTGTTTGCCGTGGTCCACCTTGGGCATGGCGTGGTCATCGCCCGGCCCACGCTGGACTTGAGGGGTGGCTCGATGTCCCGCGGCGAGAGGGTGCGATATCGTGCGCGTGTCGGATGGTCGATCCAGGCGCCGCGGAGGTTCGAAACGCGCTCGACGAGCTGGTCAACCAGTTCGCCGACCCCATGTCGTTTCTACGTGAGCTGATCCAAAACGCCGTCGACGCGGGCAGTGAGGAGGTCGAAGTCTCAGTGGAGCGCCAGCCGGGCGAGGGCGCGGGCGGTGTCACCGTGATCCACATCGACGATTGGGGGGAGGGGATGACCCGCGAGATCATCGCCAAGCGTCTGACCCGTCTGTTTTCGTCCGCCAAAGACGGCGACATGACGAAGATCGGAAAGTTCGGCATCGGCTTTGTCTCCGTATTCGCGATCCAGCCCGAGGCCGTGTGTGTCGACACCGCGCGCGAGGGCGAGAGCTGGCGCGTGTTGTTTGACGAGCAGCGTCGCTTCAAACTGATCCGACGCGACCAGCCGGTCGATGGCACGAAGATTCGGATCTACAAGAAGACGACCGAAGAAGAGCACGAGCACATCGTGGGTCGCGCGCGCGGCGTGTTGGAATATTGGTGCAAGCACATCGGCGCCGACATTCGCTTCGACGGCAAGCTCATCGGGCAGCCGTTTGCGCTGCCCGGTTCGGTGGCAAGTGTCGAGCAAGATGATGGCTTCTCGCACATCGTCGTGGGGCACTGTGCACAAGCAGAGTCATTCGCTGGGTTTTACAACTCGGGTCTAACGCTCATCGAGAGCAAGGACCCCCAGCGACCGGGCATCGCGTACAAGGTCAACTCGCCGCACCTCGAACACACGCTGACCCGCGATGCGGTGATCCACGACGCTGGCCACGCGCGCGTGATGGCGCAGGTCGAGACACTGTTGGCGGGCCCGTTGTGCGAACTTGTGTTGCAGCGACTCCTGCTCGCGCTCCGCGGTGGCGACGACAGTGATCTCGCGGAGCTACTGCGGGCCGTGACGCGTCACCTGAAGATGGACCATCTGGGCTCGCGCGGCGACGCTGTGATTGCCCTGTCCCCCGCTGGCACGCCTTTGACCGTGGACGGATTTCGCCGAGGACACGACGACGACGAGATTCTGCTGGCGAGGGAGCGCTCGCAACTCACCGATGCGTTGGAGGAGCGGGGGAGCACGGTGGTGCTGGAGCCTGCAGATGCTCTGGCGGCTACGGCCTTACGACAGTTGCTTGCGGCGCTGGCCCCGGGCACCGAATGCCATTCACTCTCGGCGCGCTACTGCCAACCCGTTGTACTGGACGCGACGAGCCCGGCTCAGGCCGCACTGGCGCAATCAGTCGACGCCGTTTTTGAGGCCGAGGGGCTCAAGGTCGGGGCGGTGGCGTTCGCCATTTTCGACTACCCAGGTTCGGGCATCGCCGATCGTGTCGCCATTGCACTGCCAAAACTCGGCGAGATCGCGAGCATAGCCGATGCCGTGGCGCTCAAGCGGGGACTGTTTTCGCGATCGCGCGCTGTGGCGGTCAATGCCGCGCACCCGTCTGTTACCACTCTCGTTGTCCTCGCGGCGCACGAGCCTGAGCTGGCGGGATATCTGCTGGTGAAACAGTTCTTGCTGGGGCACCACCTCGACGCGGCGCTCGACAGCCGCATCGCTGCGACCGGGATGGAGGCAAGATGGCGACGATCGATGCGCTGATCGGTGAACTTACCGCGGGGGGCGAGTTGACCGCCGAGGGCGACTTCACCCTCGATCGCGACAAGGCGCGCGACAAGATGCGCCAGTTTCAGCTCGCGGATCCTCATCGCTACGTACTACTGCTGATCAGCGCCGCGGCGGAGAAAGGTGCCACGCACATCGACTTTCGCATCGATACCGACGATGTCGAGATGCGATTCGACGGCGAGCCGTTTACGCGCGAGGACCTCGAGGAGATCTACGTCTCGATGTTCGCCGATCGCACAGATCGGCGGCTGCGAGCGCGACAAGACCTCGCCGTGGCGCTCAACGCCGCGATGGCCCTCAACCCACGGTGGATCCGACTTCGCAGCGCGGCCCAGGACGGCACGGGGATCGCGGTCGTCATGCAGTCGGAAGTCCCCGACGTCATCGAGGACGCCGCTGACTTGGAGCCAGGAACCGTCGTGCACGTCAAGGACCGGTTTCGACCCGGCCTCTTGATGAAGTTCGTGGATAGTGTCCGGGGGCGGATCGCCGAAGAGATCGTACTGCGGCATCACTGCCAGTTCTCGGCGCGACCGATCTGTATCGGGGGCACTCGCATCAGTCGCGGCATGTCCTTGGGTGAGGTCTGGGGGACAGCACGCCTTGCCGGCGACCACGTGGTGGTCATTGCGGGGTTTGAGCCGGCCGCACAACCCGCTCGCCTCATCGTGCTGGTCCACGGCGTGACGCTGTCCACCCACGACCTGGAGGCGTACCCGCGGGGGTTTGTTGCGATGGCCGACTGCTCTTCGCTGCGGCGCGACGTTTCCCAGGCCGACGTTGTGCGTGACGAGGCCTACCGGGGGGTGATGGCCATGCTTGAGCAAGTCGTCGATACCGCGCTGGTCCAACTCGTCGCGGAGGTCGGCGGGCAGATCGCGGGGGTTCAGGAAGAGGAGGGCGAGGAAGACGACGACGAACTCTCTTCGGTGAGTGAGGTGCAGTCCGGGGGCGCCCTGGTGCACGTCGGCCACTCAGAGGCCGTGCAACCCTGGGTCGCGAGCATGCTCCGTGGCGAGCTGGAGCGGCGCTTTCGCAACAGCAATCGGCGCCCTAACGATCGGGTCGTGGAGGCTATCGAGCATGTACGGCTGTGGACCACGGTGCAGGGGCAGCATGTCGACACCCATGCGCTGAGGACCGCGGGCGGGCGCGTTGCGTTCACAAAACAGTGGGTCGAACATTTCGACGCGGAGGAGCACGGCGGCACCGTGTATGCGCCAACTCGAGCCGCTCGTGGGGCCCTGCGCCGCGTGTTCGGTAAGACGTTAGTGGATCGCACCCGCACGCTCGTTCGGGATGCTCAACGGCACGCCGAGCGGCTGCGTTGGCGCGCGCGACCGCGTGAGCCCAAACTCGCGAACGGTATGTACTTTGCGCGGGTACCGATCGTATCCGAGACCCCAGGGGTTGCGGGCGAGGTGGGGATCCGACGGGGCGGCAGCCAGGCTTGCACGGTTGCGGTTGTGGTCGATGGTTGCCTGCTGCTGGCGTTGCGGCCAAAAATCGCGATCCCGGGCTTGGCGGTGATCGTCGAGGCGCCGGTCGAGCCCAACGCGAACTTTGGCGGGCTGAAGCGTGACACGCTGCTGGCCTCGGTCATGGCGGACATCTTGATGGCCGTGCGCAGGGTGATGGAGGCGGCGGCAGCGTCTGCGGACTGGCACATTGATGTCGCGGCACAACAAGGCCTGTTCTGCGCGTACGTGTGGCAGCTCGAGACACGGCGTTTGGAGGTCGAGTTGTTCAGGGCGTTCGGATTCAAGCGCCGGACGATCGACCAGCATATTCGCACGCAGCGTGGTCCAGGGAATCGTCCGGGATGGCGACCTGATTGGGACCTGACGGGCGATACGCCACATCCAATAGCGACGCTGCCGTTGTTTCCGTGTCTTGGTCCGCCACGCGTGGTGAGCCTGGCTCAGGTCGCGACCGAGTTCCGCGCGCGGGGCTCGCTGTGGGTCGTGAAGCGCAAGATGCAGGACGTCGTCCCGCCGCGGTTGGTCCTGACCCTCGGGGAAACGCGGCGTGCGTTGTTGCGAACCCTGTTGGGCGAGGACGCGCTGACCGATATGGACGAGGCGCACCCGGGTTGGGTGGCGCGGGAGCAGCACTTGCGCAAGCCGGCTGTCTCACACGAGATCCCTTGGCCGGTGTTGGGGCAGGCGTTTGCGTTCGAGACCCCCGACGGGCGCGGGCTGGTGGGGCTGTCTTGGGCTGACCTCTCCGGTCCCGAGGCGGTGCGCGTGCAGGCACGCATCGACGTACGGGTCGAGGCTCGCCCGCTGGAAACGTTCACTCTGGATTGCGTTATCCCCGGTGTGGTCGCCATGGTCGACGACGCGGCGCTCGCCGATCCGGGGGCCCGCCAACTCGCCGCAGCGCTCGTAATGGGTGCGTTGGTCGAGGCTCTGGAGGCAAGATTGCCCGCGGCCGGTGTCGTCGTTCAGCCCGGACAGACCGGACATCTGCAGTGGATGCTGAACGCGGCACTGTCTCACCAGTCCTGGCATCGAGCGTTTCGGGTTCTGCTCGACGAGTTGGGGCCGGGGAAAGGGCACGATGCGTACGTCGAGCTGCTCTCGCTCCGGCTGCGCTGGCCGGTGGACGTGATCGCGGTCAAGCTCAGTCGAGCGATTCGAAAGCGACATATCGATGTGGCCGCAATCGAACTCGCGCTCAAGAGTGATAGCGACGGCACAGAGCTCGGAGAATCCGACGGTGTCGACGTCCCCGACGCGAAGTTGCGTGTGGGCATGGCGCGTCTGCTGCCACAGTTGCAGACGATCCCGGCGTATCGCACCGCCACCGGGGGGATGGCATCGCTCGACGATCTTTGGGCCTGCCTTGAGGGGGGCGAGCGCATCGGGTGGGTGCAGCGGGAAAACGAGGAGGCCGGCCAGCTCGACACGGATGGCGCGCTGGTGCTGTCTGTAACCAGTATCGAGCTGTTTTGCCTCCGTGGCATTTTTGGCGGGTCCGCCTTCGAGAGCGCGCCAATCTGGCAAGCCGCGATCGCGAAACGGCGGGCGTTTGCTTCGCAGCCGCAGCTCGAGTCGATGACGATCGCTGAGCAAGATGCGCTGGTCCGCGTGCCAGTGTCGCGTCTGGGGTTCAGCGGTGAGATCGCGTTGTGGCGACGGAGTCCGACACTGGCACGGCCGCGGGTTGTGGTTTGTCGCGACCGACGGGTGCTGGCCACGGTCGAGCCTCGTATCGACGTCCCGCTGCTCGCCATACTCTCGAGCCCCGAGTTGGGGGACGAGGGGGGTGGCTCGCCGACGCAGGCAGCCCTCGACAACGTGGACATGGTCTGTCGGTCGTACGTCGATGACCTCGTCAAGGCGCTGGCAACCGAGTTCGGTGCGATGTCTGGGTCAACGCGCGCGTTGGGCGAGGCGTGGGTTCGGTGGCTCATGCTCCACCACGGGGCTCCGGTTGGGCATGCCGGCATTCAAGCGTTGGGTGCGCTCGAGGCACTGGCCGTGTTCCCCATGGTGTTCCCCATGGTGTTCCCCATGGTTCTCCCCACCGCATCGACAGCTCCAACCGAGACGCCAGCCGAGCATCATAGGGGCAGCCTCAAGGACCTCAAGGACGCGCATCGCTCCCACGGACGGCTGCGCGCGGTCTTTCACGGGGACATGGTCGGTGTCGCAGCCGGCGAGGAGCCCGTGCTGGATCTCCGCGAACCCATGGTTCGTGAGGAGGTCGAAGCGCTCTTCGGCGTGGTCGATGAGCACCGCGACTTGGCCGCTGCCGAGCGCGCGACTGCGGACCGTCGCAGGCTGGCGCCTCCGTTGCCCAAACCGCCCAGTGATGCGCTCGCCGTCGAGCGAGTGAGTGCAGGCGGCGTGCGCGGATACTTGTGGGTGGAGACCCCTACGCTCGGTCGTTCCTGGTTGTGCCTCGGCACTGACGGTCGCGCCGTGTCTCGGCGATCTGTGGCTGAGGACAAAACGCTGGCGGACGTGCTTCCGTGCGCGGGTGGTTTGGAGGGCACGGGGATCGACGTCGAGCCGACGTTCGCGACCGTCGTGCTTCAGGGACGCGCGGTCCGTGCCATCGAACGCGCCTCGCTGGCGCTGTACGGCGAGCTTGTGGAGACCTACCGACGTCGGATGGAAGCAGGCGCAACCCCGGCCCTAGACGTCACGCGTGGTCGAGTGCCGCTGGCGG
>JAESSZ010000462.1 GCA_016763875.1 Nannocystaceae bacterium | reverse complement strand
TGACCGGTCCAGGGGTCGTGCCTCAGGTTGTCGACGAACCTGTGAGTCTCGTCGATCTGGGACCGACGATTCTTGACATCTTTGGGCTAGAAACGCCGGGCGACGCGATGGGGCAGTCATTGGTCCCGTATCTCCGCGGCGACCGACCCGTTCTCATGCGACCGATCGTTGCGGAGGGGCTCCAGAAACAGGCGATGGTTTTTCCCAGTGGCTTGAAGGTGATTCGCGACAATCGCTCCAAGACTATTGAGATCTACGACCTTGAGAAAGACCCGGACGAAGTAGTCAACCTCTCCGACACCATCGACCTTTCAACGTCGCCCGAATACTCTCGTTTCTTTCACTTTTTTGAAGCGCACACCTACCGCGAGGACGGCTACGTGCACCCGCGTCGGTAGTGAACCGGGCGGGGTGGGCCGGAGGTGCTGCTGAAGCGCAGAGCGGAGCGCACCGGGGTCGCCAGGCGGGACGAGGGTCACGCGCTCGGGCGCGTTGGAGACTATCTCCGGGATACCGCCCACGCGGGTCGCGACGACGGGGATGCCCAGGGTCGAAGCCTCGTGCACGACCAGAGGCGCGCCTTCGGACAGACCCTGGATCTCGCGCGACGGGACGCAGACGACCGACGCCG
This sequence comes from Nannocystaceae bacterium, assembly GCA_016763875.1. GTDB lineage: Bacteria > Myxococcota_A > Polyangia > Nannocystales > Nannocystaceae > JAESSZ01. The sequence goes on along the minus strand of JAESSZ010000462.1, from coordinate 9,923 downwards.
AGGCCAGTGCCTGGCTCTTTTGACGGCCTTCGACGTAGCCGTGGAAGACAGCATCCACACCCATAGTGGCGGCGAGCCGAGCGAGCCGTGCCCGCTCGGGGCCGTCGCCTGCGATATGAAGGTGCGCGGCTCCATTCAGTTTGGCTACTGCACGGATGAGGTCATCGACCCCCTTTTGCCTGATCAGTCGGCCGAGAAAGAGAATCCGACCAGGAACGGGGCGCCGCTCCACCGGCTCCGTCACCACCGTTTCGAGCATCGTGGCAACTTCGCAACGCGCGCCTAGATTCGGCAGCGCTGCGAATAGTCGGCCGCGCTTTTCTTGCGACGGCACGTAGATCGCAGACGCGGTCATTAGCGTTGACTCCATGCGTCGACGCAACGGGACTGGCGCGGCAATGAGGAGATCTACATCCGTGCCGTGCCCGTAGACCTCGACGGCCACACCACGCTTTGAAGCCGCCACGCAGGCAACCAAGCCGCACGGAACCACCATGTGCGCAACGACGCGATCCCAGTGCTCACGTTCCAAGCGAATCTGAAGCGCTCGATACATCCCCGCCAGAAACGACGGAAGCAACAGCGCGCGGTACGGCCGAGCTCGAACATTCTCGAGGATGCCGAAATGTCCGCTCAGCGTGGAGCAAGCGGTCGGTGCATAGGCGTACCGGGCGACGCGCAGTGGGCCCAGTAGCTCCCCGCGACACCATCGTGTTTTTGGCGCGACGACAACGACATCCTCGCCGAGATGCGCCTTCGCCTCCCAGAAACGCCGAATGAATCCCCCACGCGGGTCTCCTTCCCATTGGGGGAAGGTCGAGGTCACCACGAGCGTACGGGTCATTTCGCCTTACTCACCCTCGTCGCAACGCTTTGAGCTGAGCGATTGTGACGGCCTTGGTACCGAACGCAACGGCGATGAATGTAGCGGACAGCAGCGAGAGTTTGCCGACGATGGCAATCTTCCCGATCAACCCAGCGGTCGGCACAGGAACAATCGCACCAAGAAGGAAGACGGCGCCGACCGCTGCGGCAAGCTTGAGCAGATGCATCCAGGGCGGCTGCACACCAAAAACATATCGGAGCGCCGTGAGGCCCGCGACGGAAGCCGCGCCACCTGCGACCACGACCGCTATCGCTGCGCCGTGCGCATGCTGGCCGGGGCACAACAGAAACGCCAGGGGGATGGCCGTCAGGAGTGGAACGGCAACGATCGCCAACGCAGCCCGTTTTTCGCCCGCGCTATTGCACATCCACGCCACGGTATTGGCGAACGAGTAGCCAGAGAACCCGAACACCAAGAGCTGCAGATGCTCAGCGGCCGCAGCATAAGCGCTGGGGAACAGAAGCGACTGAACTTCGGAGGCAGCCGCAGCCGCAACAACACTCATGAACGCGAGCAGCGTGAACGCTGTCATCGCCGCTGCCCGCACGTATCGCTTGATCTGCTCACGGTCGCCGGACTCGGTAATCGACGCCACCAGCGGAAACGCAACCAAGGCGACCGCGTTCATCAGGCTGTAGGGGACCCACGCGATGAGCTGCGCGCTGGAGTAGTAGCCGGTCTCGGCTTTGAGCGCCGCCGTCGTTGAGAAGCTCGACAGGATGAGCAGGTCCGACGACTGCAGCACGTTGAGCACCAGCGTGAACAGGATGAGTGCCGCGGCAAAGCCTGCCATCGGAGGCGCACCGGTTGTGGGCGTCGTTTGCGGCCGAGCACGCGCAACAAGAAACAACGACAGCAAAAATGCACTGCCAGCTGCGGCGGTGAACCCCGCAACGATCCACGTCAGCCCAAGAGCGAGACCCGCAGCAAGCGCGATGAAACCGCTCTTGAGCGTGGCCATCGTGATGTCCAACATCGCTTGGCTCGAGAAGCGCCGAGTGGCATTGAGCGTCCCGATGTTCACGGCGTACAGCGCGTAGATAATGCTGATCGGCGCGACGACCCGGAGCGGCGCGGTCAGGGAGTCGTCGTTCCGCCAGCCAGCGAGGACCGGTGCAACGAGAAGCATTGTCCCGGTCGCTGCAATCCCGAGTACCGCCGCGAGGCGCAGTCCGTTGCGTCGGATCGCGGCGTAGTTGGGCACCCCATCGGCGAACTCGGCGGACAACGGACGGCTGACCGCGAACATCACCGTGTAAATGATGACCATGTTCGGGATCGCGACCGCGCGGGCGACGGTCTGGTACTGCCCGTACGTTCCCTCTGCGATGAGATGCGTCAGCGCAACGTTGAGGCCGTAGCCCGCGACGAGGAACCACAACTTGGCAAGGCCGAGCCAAGCTCCTCCGCCGAGGCTTTTTCCCGCAATGCTCTTGGAGGACAACGCGCCGGACTATATCGGTACCCGGCGCGCTGCCGCCAGCTCACCCAGGGATGTTGCAGGATACCGAGGTCGCCGAGCTGGTCTGGTTGTCCTCGTTGCACTCAAGCAGCGCACCGTCATCGGGCGCTCCGTCCTCGTTGTCGACGAATACGAAGAAGTCCAACGGGATACCGCCTGGCGCAGGCACGAGCCAGCTCAGGCTGACCTCGTCGCCGGGAAGCAGGACGTCGGGCGTCATCTGCGAGCTGATCTCCTCGCCGCTGGCGTCAGTGCCGTAGAAAAGCGCGACGACCATGCCTGGCTGGATGCCGATGGATCCTTCGTTGCGAACGGTTGCGATGACCTCGAACTCTTCCTCAAGGCAGTTGCTCGTACCCACGGACAGTTGAACCGTGAGGTCCGGCGCGTTGAACACGCCGACGCCCTGCACGTTCTGCCGGTAGTTGTTGAGTCCGGGTTGCGACCAGTTGTCTTCCTCGTCTGCCGGGTACAGGCCAGTCGAGTCCGAGTTGGTCACGTGGTAGGTGTGGCTGTTCCAGACCTGACGGGTGCGCAACCACCGATCGCTGGGGTCACCGTAGACAAACAAGCCGTGTCGCGGCACGTACCCTGGGTCAGTGCAGACGTCGTCGGCGGTGGTGCCGTTGGAGGTCACAAGAAGTTCCGTGTGCCCGTCATCGTCGATGTCGGCAATAACCGGATACTCGTGGATCGTCGCGCTTGAGTTCGGCACCTCAAGAATCACGTCGCCATCATCGCCGCTGTACACGCGGAGGTAACACTCATCGCCGTACACAACTTCAGCGATGCCATCACCCTGGAAGTCGAAGACCGACGCGCCAGTGGACGCAGAGCCGTCCTGTGTCGTGTTTTGCCAACGCACGAAGATCTCGCCGTCCTGGGCCGCTGGAGCGCCACCGGGTTGCACGATCTCCTCGTCTTCACGGGCGAGGTCGAACACCGTGTACGAGTCGTCCGCCGCCACGCCGATCTCCGGCCGGCCATCGCCGTCGAAGTCAGCCACGATCGGCGGGCCGCCGCGCAGGTTGTCTCCGCCGAGCGCGATCGGCTGGGTCCGGAGTGGGTCACCGCCGACCGCTGAGCAGTCGGAGTCGTCCCCGTCGAAGTCCACGCCACACCACAACTCGCCCGTCTGTCCGTTCAAGATGTACATCGTGCCACCACCCGAAACGATGACTTCGGGGGTGCCGTTCTGGTCGAGGTCGGCGACGGCGGGATACCCGTCGTTGTAGAGGTCGGTAACGCCTTCCGGCCACAGCCGCGTCAGGGTGACCGTCGGGGGACCGACGACCGCCTCCTGCCAGTCCACGCTCCAAGCTTCGCGGCCCGAGATGATCTCGTCGATTCCGTCGCCATCAAGGTCGGCGATCGCTGAGATGCCACCCCAGTAGTTTCCGCTGCTGCCGTACACGGCCCCGCCACGGCCACTGGGATGCTCCTGGTCGAATACGACCGTGCCGTCGTTGTCCAGCACCGCCGTGCCGAAAACCATCTCCGAGGCGTCATCGCTGTCCCAGTTGCCAAATGCGACGCCACCGTTGCGAATGTAGAGATAGTAGTCGTCGCCGGCCGGATCGTGCGAGCGCCAGAGTTGTTGACCAAGGCCATTGACAGCGTGAACCAGGGAGGAATTGCCAGGAAAAGGTGCAATGCCGGTTCGTGGTCGGCCCGCGTAGATGATGTCCGGTAGCCCGTTGTCGTCGACGTCAGCGATGCCAGGCGTGGAGCGGCCGTACGAGCCGTACTCCCCGTTGTCGATATTTTCCTGAACGCGAAACTGAACGTCGCCAGTCTGGCCATCGAGCACCAAAATATGCCCGTAGAAGTCTGCGTTCCCGTTGTTGGGATCGACTGCGTCCCAGGTGTTGAGAATGACCTCTGGTAGGCCGTCGCCGTCCACATCGCCGACCAGCGGCATCGTCAGCGAGCCCACGATGTCGCAGTTGTTGTCGACATCAGGGTCGCAGCGGTCAGGCGTGGAGTCGGAGCCGTGGTCGACACCGATGATCGACCACTCGACCTCGACCTCGACCTCGTCGAAGTCTGGGATGAGCTCGCATGCGACAGGGTCTTGCTGCGGAAGACACTGACCGAGCGTGGGTTCGCAGAACTGTGCTTCGGGACAGTCGAACGAGTCGACGCATTCGTCGCCCGGGGTCACGCACTGTGGCATCAGGCAAACGTCGCCCTCGTCGCAGCACACGTCGAGGTCATCGCCGCAGCGCGCGAACTCGCAAGCGTCGACGCATGCTCCGAGCACGCACTCTTCGTCGCCGCCGCAACAAACCGCCGGGTCGCCGCAAAGGATGGTCTCGCAACCAAGCTGGGAGCCCGTCGTGTCGTCCGCGACAGTCGTGTCGACCATGCCACCGTCGGTCGTCGTGTCGTTGTCGCCGGTGGAGTCCTCGTTCCCGTTGCTCAGCGTGATACCGGTCGACACGGGCCCGGTGGAACCCGCCGACCCTTCGCCCGAGCCCGTGTCATCGGCGCAGGCCGCCATCGACAGCGCAGTAAGAACAAACAGCAGTCGGGAGGGAACGCGGGTCGTCGTCATGTTTAGGCAGCAGTCCTTGAGAGGCAACGTAGGGCCCGAGGATAGCGCGGTCACGTGCGATGAGCACGCAAGCTGCGCGGACCCGAGCACGCTTGGGCGTCCTTATCCGCCCCAACGTGCCCCCGAGCACTATCCGCATGTGCACGATGGGCGACAGTGTAGGACGTCGACCCGGTTCGGGTTCACCTGCGCTGCTGCCGCCTGAACCTCGGCCGCTTCACACGATCACAAGTTCTTCCAAATCACGCCCCGCCGCCGCCCGTTGATGAGCCCGAGCATGTTCACCCGGTCGACTTCACGAATGCCACCGCGTCCAAGCGTGCCCTCCACTAGCTCATAGCCTAGCAACGCGAACACACGACCCTTGTAGAAGATCGGGCGCGCGTTGCCATACCAGTCCACGCAACTGACCTCGCATTTGTCGTCCTGCCCCGCGTTGGGATCGCTGGCCAGCGTACCGAGTCGGCGAAAGTTGAGGTCCTGCACGTCGAGGAACATGATCTCGGCGGAGCCATGCACGAGATGCTCGTATCCGGGCGCCCCGCTGCGGCGGATCGGCAGGCCAAGCGTGCCGTCGCCGGGCGCGGAGGGCTTGAAGAAAAACCCGTGGCTCCGCAACTCGCCTTGGGCCGCGTTGGGCTGGACAAACTCACCCGCCACCGAAGCACCGCGATGAAGATCGAGCGAGGTAAAGTGCAGGTTTCTCCCGTCGGTCCCCACGACCACTGCGGCGTCCCCCATCGCCTCAATCCTATCAACACCATGGGGAAGCAAGACCCTCGTCGGCTGCTCTCGTCGTGACACCGAAAACACGTTCAGAGACGCGTCCCCCTGTGACGGCCCACCCCATCCTGAACCACGTCCGTACAGTAGTTTGTCGCCAATGAACCTGTTCTGAAACGCGTAGCCATTACCTGTGGGCTCCGGCAAATCGAAATAGGCTGATGCGTTGACAGTGTGCACACCATGCATCATCGCTGCGGTCGGAACTCGCATCATCGCCACATCCTGGTTGGCGAACTCGGAGCCCCACATTTGATCGCCAGCGCTATCGGCCATGACCACAACGTTGAGGAAGCCATCCGAAGACTCCTTGAACGAGAACTGGTCAATCGGCGCGCCCCAGACCCGTAACGCCCCCGGATCGCCCCCGTCGAGTGGGAAGCGATACACCGCGCCAGGGGGCGTTTTGTCCGCCGCCGCAGCACCACCCGCACCATCGTGGACCCAAACGTAGACCGCGTTCTGCGACACGTAGAAGCTGCGCCCGTACGGTCCAATGATGCCCTTGGCATCGCAGTGGACGTCGCGTCGTCCGAGATCGCACGTCACCACAGTGTGCAGCACCGGGCTATCGGTCTCCTGAATCGGGCGATAGATCTCGGTCGCGTCGACGATGGTGTCCCAGTCGTCGAACCGAGTCTGCCCCTTGTTCCAGGGCATGACCCCCGGCAGGTTCGGACTACGTTCATCGAATGAGCCCCCGAGCGCGTAGGGCATATAGAAGACGAGCTTGTCACCAAGCAGTCGGCTGGCGTAGTTGCGCGACGAGTAATAGTCGTTGCTGCGCAAGAAGAAGGTGTCCCGATGACGCAACTGGCCCGCATCGTTGATGTCGAACAACCCGATCTCGGTCGCGTTGGCCTGGTAGCTGAAACCGACGATCACAATCGTGTCGTCGTGGATCAGCATCTCGTCGTACCAGCCATCGTGTCCCGGCTCGGGACTCACCGACACTGCGGAGATCGGACGCATGGACTTGCGGCCGAGGTCGACGGTGAACAACCGGCCGCGCCGCAGAACAACAAGGTGATCTCCGTGGGTCTTGACGATGCCCCCCTCGTCCACGCCCTGCTCCTGGGTGTTGGTAATGGAGTCGCCGTCGTCTTCGGAGGCAACGGCACTCTTGGCCGCCACTTTAGATTTTGACGCTGGGGCGGACGCCGGATCGGCCATCGGCATTGCTGAGACCTCCTCATTCTCAGGCTGTTGGGCGAACCCGTCTCTGAATTTTCCGCGGTTCTGCTCAAGATACCGCCCGAGTTCTTTGCTCGACTTGAATCGTGCCAGCGTCTCCGACTTGCGTGTGTCGGTAACCTCCGCGACCGCCTTCTTCGCTTTCGCCGTGATCTTCGGGGCGTCGCCCGCCGGACTCGCGCCTTTACCGCGATGTGCACAGGCACCCACCAGTGTGACAGTGGTCAGAAGCGCGAGGAATCGTGTCGGAGTCATGTCGAGGCCCATCGGTCGGTCTTTCGCCGTACGTGCTGCCGGAACGCTGCCGGCCGCACGCATCTTTCACTTGCGGCAGGCCAACGATCGGCCAGGAGGAATGGTCTAATCGCAGTCGACGACCGCAATACGATCGATGTGGATTTCTCCGTCGATCTCGATGGCGCGAAGAATCTCCTGGTCTCCATCGCCGTCCAAATCGGCGACCCGCACGGCGTTGTGTTCCACCGTTCCCGCTGCGACCCCGGTGGACTCCGTCCCCTCCGGCGTCGTCACGTCTAGACGCACGAGCATCTCGCCCTCGACTTCGTCGCCCCACACAACGTCGAGCGAGCCATCGCCATCAACATCGGCCACCGTCGCCCACTGCACGTTGTCGACAACCGTCGACTCCACCAGGGTCCCCTCGCCCACGTCCGTCAGCAGTCGCAGGTTGGTCACGGACGGGATCCCGTCGCAGGCGACCACAAATACGTCGGGACTCCCCTCCCCGGTCACATCGATGACGGCCAAGGGAGGCTCCCACTGCGCCATCGGCCCGGTCGCCGAAGTGGCCAGCGCCGCCCCTACGAACGACAGAGTATCGATGCGGTTGTCATTGCAGCCGCGGTTACCAGGTGCGGGCTGCGAACGAAGTGCGAATAGGTCGGTGCTCCCAGACACGGGGAATGCGTCCATGCTCGTTTGCGCGGGCACCCCGAGTGTGGTCCCCGTCGCGAACACACCACTCCCCATCCACAGCGATCCGCCCAGCGAGTTTGACGTGAGCCCCTGCACGAGGTCAGCACTACCGTCGCCGTTGAGATCGAACACGCCGACGATGCGTCCCTCGGGTGCGTCGACTGTCGTCGCCGCACCGCCGAAGTCGAGACCGGTTCCGAAGTAGATCGACCATGCGCCCGGAGAATCCTCCATCAGTGCATCGAGGTTGTCGTCGCCGTCGAAATCCGCCAGTGCCACAAACGCACCGGGTAACGTGACGACCTCCTCCGGTCCCAAGGCCAGCCGAGTGAGTTCTGTCGACGAGAGATCGACCGAAACGCTCCACGCCCACAGCTCTTCGCTCCCGTCGCCATCACTGTCGTAAACAGCCATGCCACCGGGAGGCTCCGCCAAGACCCCGAGTGCCTCGACTGTCCAACACAACGTTGGCTCGCCAGGACCTTCCGTGTCCGCGCCACTCGAGTCTGGCTCGGAGGCGGTGCTGCCTTCGCTCGTCTGCGGCGTTGCGGCCTCGTCGCCCGACCCGACACTCGTGGGATCTGCGGTCGAGCTGTCCCCGCTACCAGGACCGTCTCCGCCACTATCGCCGCTGTCGTCCCCGGAACAGGCGGTACAGACCAGAAGCGACGCCAATCCAGATACAAGTGCGGGTCTCATCGCGTGTCAGAGTACAGCCTCGGGACTGCAATGTCGGATGCGATATGCTGCGCCGAGATGATGCGGAAAGCCGCTCGCTGGGTGAAGTTCTGGCCAGCCTATGGGATGCACAAGGCAAGTTCTGCCCGCGAGGACGTGCGTCGTGACCTTCGGCGGTGGATCGACTTCGGCGGACCGGGCGAGCCTTCGGAAGCCGACGCCTTTCTACAAACTTTCGGGTCCTTGAAAGAGTTCAGGACGCTGTTCTTCTCTCGCCAGGAGGCTGTTGGGCGCCCGATCGCGGAACGTAGCGCGTCCATGTTGATGCGCCGCGTGTTCAAGCCACTCGCCGGCTTGCACCTCAACACGGACTCGCTCGGCAAGGGATTTTTCATCTTGCACGGCGACTCGTCCCATATCCTGGCCGAGAGTATCGGCGACGATTGCCTCGTCAGTCAGCAGGTCACGATCGGCACGAACTTTGGCGACGACAAGCCACGGATCGGGAACAACGTGAAGATCATGCCGGGCGCCAAGGTGCTGGGCGGGATCACAATCGGCGATAACGTGATCGTCGGTGCAAACGCCGTGGTCACCAAGGATATCCCGCCCAACTGCGTCGTCGGGGGCGTGCCCGCCCGGATCATCAAACGCGACGGCAAACGCGTCGACGAGAAACTCTAGAAGCGCCCGGAGGCAGACAGGCCCAACGTACGGCCCGCTGTTGGGGACAGCGAGATTTTCGATCGTTTGATCTTTCCGAAGCGTCGCTTGTAGTTGTCGTGCCCGGTGCCCCACGACGCCAGCGCGATACCAGGGACGGTCAGAGCCAATGCCGTGTAGTAGCCAAACTCCAACGTGCCCACCGCGCACCCGTCGTTCTTGCAACCAAGCGAGGCCAGGCGCGTGAGCCCCCACAGGGCCATGCCGCCACCGAACAGACCCCACCCGAGCTTGCGCCGCGACTTTTTCATTCTTGGGGAATGCGCCGCGGTGTCGAAGAGCTCGTGGTGTGCGTCCCACTCGCCGCGCTGAGCGAGCCCGCCACCGACCAAGCCTAGCCCGATGCCGAGAATGGGGTTGTAGACCAGACTTCCAGCAACAATGGCCTCGGCCCCCGTTTCCTGCGGGTTGCCGCGGCGAACCGCCGCAAAGGCTTGGTAAGTCGTAGCGAACTTTGCGATGAGCCCAATCGCACCAAGCACACCGCCTGTGATCACCATGCCACGCCCGCGATACAGCGGCGGCGGGATATCCAGCGGGGCATCAATCGTTGGAGCGACGGGCGGCTCCTTGTCCGCGACATCTGTCGGGGAACCGCTAGATTCGGAGTCCGACTTCCCGGCGGCGTCCTCGTCCGTGGCGGCGGCAGGAACATCGGGAGTCTGAGGGGGCGTCGCGGGCGTCGGCGCCATGTCAGCGGCGGT
>JAESSZ010000461.1 GCA_016763875.1 Nannocystaceae bacterium | reverse complement strand
CGGCGTCCACTACCCCACCAGCAACGAGCGTCGCCTCGACCTGTTCTTGCCCGAGGTGGCTCGCCGAGGCGGGGTGCACCTGGGTGTCGGCAGCGACCAAAACTACATTCTTGCCGGATGGTCGCGACCGGACCTGATGATCATCGTCGACTTCGACCAAGCGGTCGTCGACATGCACGCGATCTACGGGGCGTTGTTCGCGGTCGCAGAGACGCCAGCGCAGTTCGTCCGACTCTGGTCTAAGAAGGGGACACCCGCGGCCAAGCTAGCGATCCGCGATGCGGTCCCGGCGGGCACGCGACGTCGGGATCTGCTGCGGTTGTACGGCGAGGCTCGGGCAGATGTCGCCAAACGCACCAAGATTCTGCTGGGCAAGTACGACACCCTCGGCGTGCACTGGTACCTCGAGGCGCAGGCGCAGTACGACGCGGTGCGATCGCTGGCTGTCGCGGGACGCATCACTGCGGTGCGCGGCGACTTCACCGTCGACGGCGTACTGCGTGAAGTGGGCGAGCTGCTCACCGAGGCAGATCGGCCCCTCGGCACGCTGTACCTGTCCAACATCGAGCAATACTTCATGTACAAGAAGACCTACCGTGGCAACATGCTCGGCCTCCCGTTCGACGATCGCACGCTGGTACTGCGCACGCTCCCTGGTCGACCCGCCGGATTTCAGTACATCCTGCAGACCGGCAACGACTTTCGCCAGTGGCTCGCCGCAAAACGCGTGCACTCCGTGTACCGCGTGCGTGGTCTGGCCAAGGGCGAGAAACTCGTCGCCAGCCAGAAATACATCATCGACGAGCTCCCGTGAGGCGCTTGCCGTAGATTTCTGCCAATACCATCCCGTTGAGGGAGCGCAGTCGATACGCCCGTGCAATAAGTACGACGGGCCAAATACTATGACTTGCTTGACCGCAACGTACCGCTCGACGCTCTTGCTCGGTCTTTGTCTCGCCGCCGCCTGCGCAGGCGACGACACCGACTCGGACTCCGGTGGGGACTCACTCACCGGGGGGATCGGAACCGGCGACACGGACGCTTCGACCGGGCCGACCGGCAACGCGACGGGTGGTGACAGTGTCGACACGCCAGACGACACGGCCGACACGCCAGACGACACGGGCGACGGACTGTGCGGCAACGGAGTCATCGACGATGACGAGGCGTGCGACGGCAGCGTGCTGCGCGGGGAAGACTGCGCGTCTCAGGGGTACGACGAAGGCTCTCTGGCGTGCGACGACGACTGCACCGCGCTGGACACGAGCGAGTGCGTCACCTGGGTCTGCGGCAACGACGTCATCGAGGGCTCCGAGGTCTGCGACGGCACCAACGTCGACGACGGGACCTGTGTCTCGCAAAGGTTCGACGGGGGCGAGATCGCGTGCGCGCGAGACTGCTCTGCCCTCAACGTCGATGCATGCGTCTTGTTCTCGTGCGCCAACGACATGGTCGAAGGCGATGAAGTCTGCGACGGCACAGACCTCGACCGCGAGACCTGCCTCTCACAGGGGTTCACGGGTGGCACCCTGGCCTGCACACCAAACTGCGGCGACTTCGAAACGTCGGCCTGCACCACGTGTGGCGATGAGCAAACCGAAGGCGAGGAGGTGTGCGACGGCAGCGATCTGGGCGGTCAAACGTGCCTCGACAACGACTTTCAAACCGGCATCTTGGCGTGCGCAACGGACTGCTCCGACTACGACCTCTCGGGATGCAATACCTGCGGCAATACCACCGCCGAGGGACCCGAGGTCTGCGACGGCGACGACGTGCAAGGGGAAACGTGCATCAGTCAGGGCTTCGACACCGGAACGATCGGCTGCCAGGAAAGCTGCGACGCTTTGGACACCAGCGGGTGCTGCTCCGGTCAGGACATTGGGAGCACCGTGGGCGCCGCCGTCGCGACGGGGACCAATCTGGGGGGCGGCGATGACTCGGTCGGCGTCTGCGACGGATCGGCCGGTCCAGACGTCGTGTACTTTTGGACTGCCCCCGCCTCCCAGGTGTTCAACATCGACACCTTGGGCTCGGACTACAACACGGTCCTGTACGTGCTGGACGACTGTGGCGGCAACGAGCTGGCCTGCAACGACCAGGCGTCAGGCACGGATCAGTCCAGCGTTGCACTGAGCGCCACCGAAGGCACCACGTACGCGATCGTCGTCGACGGCTGGGACGGCGCGACGGGTAATCATCGGGTCAACATCAGCGCATCGTTGGCCGCCTGTACCGACGTCGCGCTGGGCAACGCGACCGGCGATCCTGTCGCCACCGGAGACAACGCGGGAGCGGGCGACGACTTCACGCTCACGCCGTGCACCGAGAGTTCGGGCGACGATGTTGAGCTGGCATGGATAGCCCCGACCACGGGTCACTATCGATTCCACACCATCGGCTCGACGTTCGACACCGTGCTCGGCCTATACGACGGCTGCGGCGGAGCGCAGCTCAGTTGCGACGACCAGGGCGGCGGCGGCGGACTGTCGAGCCTGGTCATGCCGGTGACCGCGGGCGTGCCGTACGTCGTGGTCGTCGACGGATGGAACGACGCCTCGGGCACGTTCGCGCTTGCGATCGAACCACAACTGTCCAGTTGCAACGACGCAGACCTGGGCGCCGCGGTCGGCCTGGGGATCGGCAGCGGCAACAACCTCGGGGCAAACGACGATACGCAACCGGGTTGCACCGCGACGACCGGCCAAGACGTCGCGTTCCAATGGACCGCCCCCAGCACCGACAACTTTCGGATCGACACATTCGGATCCGATTTCGACACTGTGCTGTACGTCCGCGAGGACTGCGGCGGCGCCGAGTTGGTCTGCAACAATCAGGCGGGTGGCGGCGACCAATCTCAAGTCACGTTGGCAGCCACCGCAGGCACGACCTACAGCATCGTCGTGGACGGCTTTGGCGAGACCGGCAACATCTCCCTGGCGATAGCCCCGCTGCCATCGTCGTGCGTCGACGCGCCGACAGCCGCGACACTAGGGCCAGCAATCGCCAGCGGCACCACGATCGGCGCGGGCGACAACGAACAGACCGGGTGCACCGCAACCGCCGCCGAGGACGTCGTGCATCACTGGATAGCGCCCGCATCGGGCACATACGCGCTCGATACATTTGGCTCGGATTTTGACACCGTGCTCGAGGTTCGCAGCAGCTGCGCCTCGGCGATTGTGTGCAACGACCAGGCCGGGGGGGTCGGTCCGCAGTCCGCCCTGGAGTTCGAAGCGACAGCGGGGGCCACGTACCTCATGGTGGTGGACGGCTGGAACGGCGACGCGGGCGCCTACACGCTCAACATCAACGGGCCGTACTGACCCACAAAACGGCCGCACACGGTTCTTGGCGCTGTAGCTGGCGTATGCGGCGACACGGGAACTTTCTCTAGCCAGGAGGCACCACATCCCTGGAAGCCGCGATGGCAAGAAAGCGAAACGCGAACGACACGGTGCCGATGGCACAGCTCACTGCCGTGACCCTCGATGGCGTCGTCCGCCGACATCAGGTTACATCGAGCCCAGAGCCAACCCTCTCGATGCAGATCTCCATGCACCGACGGATGCGGCGCGCGCTGGACCGCATCATGCGGCGACTCGAGTTCGAGCGACTCGTCGGCACCGACCCGCAGTGACTCAGGGCACGGTCTGGGTAGGTGAGTCGTCGCTGAGCGCACGCAAGGTCGCCTCGTGCGCCGCAGCAAGGCCACGCGATCGCTGACCCGGTGGGACCTCGGCCATTTGCGCCTCGACGAGGTCCCGCGCACGCTCGGCGTGGGCCCGTGCAACCTCGCTGTGGCCCAGCCGCGATGCGACACGTGCGAGCCCCAGCTCTGCCTGCCAAAGCAATGGCACGCCGTGCTGGCTGAGCACTTGGCGAGCGTCCTCGAAAAGATCGTGCGCCTCGAGCAACTCGCTGGCGCTCAGCCTTAGGTCCGCCAACGCGCACAGGGCAATGCCCTCGTATTCGGCTCGGCCGGAAATCTGGCAGGCACGGCGACCTGTCTCGAGCATCTCCACGGCGTCGCGGCCCTGGCCCAACGCCAGCAGCATGCGACCAATGTTGACACGGCAATCGCCTTCACTGGCGCCGTCTGAGATCTCGATAAAGATCGCAAGACCGATCCGCACGAGCCCGAGCCCCCGAGCGGTGTCCCCGGCCAGGTGCATAGTCTCGCCCAGGTTGCACAGCTCGATCCCTTCGCGGCGGCGCAGCGACAACGCGCGCGCGAGTTGCAGTGCGTGTTCGAGGTGCTCAACCGCGACTTCGTAGCGACCACATTCTGCGTGAACAAACCCGAGCGCCGACACGGCTCGGTACTCCGAGAGGCTGTCGCCGCCCTTGTTGGCCTCGAGCAGGGCATCATTGGCGGTCTTGACCGCGGCGATGAATGCTCCGCGTTTGGCGTGCACCAGCGCCATCTCCCGCAAGGCGAACGCGCGCGTGGTCGAAAGACCGTTCGCCGAGGCGTCTAGTACCGGGCCCAGGATCGTCTCGGAGTCGTCGAGTCGGCCCAGCGGCGTCGCACAGCGAGCGACCTGAATGCGCGCCGCGAACTCTCGACGCCGATCGCCGATCCCCTGCGCCGTCCCAATCGCACGCATGCCCGTCGCCACACCATCGGCAAAGTGGCCGCGACCGAGGTGTGCTTCGGCGAGCGCCAACAAAGCGTCGACGACGAGCTTGGCGTCGCCTATCGATTCCGCGGCATCGACGGCCCGCTGCAGCTCGGTTTGCGCACTGTGAGCCCGACCGATGCGTGCATCGAGCGTGCCCTGAATGAACAACAGCTGCGCCCGCTGGGCCGCGGTGACCTCGGGGCGACCGTCGGCATCCAACGCCTCGACGGCCTCACGCGCGTAGTTCAGGGTCGTCTCGGCGCCATCGTGACCGTGACTCGCAAGATGATCGCGGGCGGCGATCAGCGCGTGGTGCAGGGTCTCGGGCCAGTCCCCGACCGCGCGATGATGGTACGCGAGCACCTGCGCCAGGCGACGAGTCTCGCCGTCCTCGGCGTACAGACTTCCGAGCGTAGCCACAACCCGCCGATGCGACCGCTTGCGCGCGCGTGGCGGCAGGCCGTCGTACAAAACGCGTCGCATGCCTTCGGACACGAACCGATAGTCGGCGCCGGAGCTCAAATCGCGGTTACTTAGAATGCGCGCCTTCACGCAACCCTCGAGCACCTCCTCGAGTTCGAGTTCGTCGAACTCGCCCGCAACCTGCAGCGTTTCGAACCGAAACTGCTGTCCGACGACACAAGCCACCGCGAGCACCGCTTGCGCCTGGGGACTTGCGGCATCGAGTCGTGCCCGAAAAAGCGCGTGCACCGTATCGGGCACGGCGACATCGTAGAGGTCTTCGCAGGCCCACCCCTGCTCGCTGTCGGTGATGGTGCCGCGGTCGACCAAGTCGCGAACAACCTCGACCAAGGCGAATGGGTTGCCCGCCGAGGCATGATGGATACGACGCACGTCGCGCGGTCGGATGCGAAGCAGGCCAAAGTAGCCACGCAACCAAAGTCGCACTTCATCCAGCGTGAGCGGCTCAACGCGAATCGTCAGCAGCGCGCGCTGCCGGGCCAGG
>JAESSZ010000460.1 GCA_016763875.1 Nannocystaceae bacterium | reverse complement strand
TTACCAGCCCCGTTGGGGCCGATGAAGCCCATCACCTGGCCGGGATAGGCGATGAACGACACGTCGTCGATGAGCTTGCGGTCGATCTTGGTCTCGGCGGTGCCGTCCGCAAACCTGAGCACGAGATGCGCTTCGATCTCGCGCGGTTGCCAGTCGTCGGGGATCTCCCAGAACGTACGCACCAATGTGATGCGATTTTGCATGAGGGGGGCCTGCCGGTCCGCGGGTCCCAGCCACGCACCTTCGCGGGCGATATCTACCGCCACCCCCTGGTTTGCCTCGACCAGACCGATGGAGATGTCGCGCGCAACCACCATCGGGGGGGCCGTGCCGGTCGAACTCGGACCGTCGAGCACCCCACTTCCGCCGACCATCCCGGTGCTCGTGCCCGTGGACGCTGCTCCAGCCCCGATGGTATCGCCGCCGCTGTCTGCGACGTCATCATCGCCGTCGCCAGTGGAGTCAGCGGGACAACCGCCCACCATGGCCAGTACGAGCAGCGCGGCCATCGATTGCGGCATATCCAGCGTTCGCATTTGTGGTCAGGCTAACACGCAGCCGGGGTCGTTTTCGCATCTGCGACCTGGTGCGGCCCCTCGCCTTGATGGCGTTGCCCCCGCCATGGTACGCCGAGCGGGCAAGGCGGAGACCGGACAAGGCGGGTGGAACTCGCTAACCCCCTCCTCCTACCGTGAGCCGGCGATGGGCGTTTGGGAACGGTTCGGAAACCTGCTGTCGAGCGGGGCCAGTGTCGAGCTTGAACTTGGCGGGCAGATCGTGCCCGCAGGCGGTGTGCTGTCGGGCACGGTGCGACTCCGGGGCGGACGCAAGGGGCTGCAGATCGTGGGTGTGCACGTCAGTGTTGTCCGCACGGCGGTGCGGCCGCCCGGTAGTTCGACGACATCGGAGATCCAGCAACGCGCGATCGTCGACACTACGATCCGGTCTGGACTGCAGCTGGCGCCGCGTGGCAAACGCGACCTTGAGTTCTCATTGCGCCTGCCGCGGGACACGGAGTCGAGCAATGACGATACGTCGTATCGGGTTCGCGCCGAGGCGGAACTTGAGTCGGGGCGCTCGCCTACCGCATATCGCCCGATCCGAGTGGTCGATGCTTCCGCGGGCCGGCCGACTCTGCCCACAATCTTGACGCGATTTTCCGGCCTGTCGTCCAAGGAGGACGCCACGGTGTTAGAGGCCCTCTCCGAGTTGCGTTGGGCCCACGACGCGCTCGACCCGGAACGCGATCTGCTCGCGTCTGAGTCCACGCTGTCGAAACTCGTCGCCGACCGTGGGGACCATGTGCGGACCGCAGCGCTCGAGGCCTGGTCGTCTGTGGTGGCCGGGCGGGCTGGCGAGGACCATGTGCAATGGCTCTTGTCCCTGGCCAAAGACGCCCACGCCGATGCCGCTTGGTTGGTGTGTATCGCGGAGGCGGCGGGCCGCATGACCTCCGCGCGTGCGCTGCCTGTTCTCGAGTTGCTCTCGACGCACAGCAGCGCAGTTGTACGAAAGACCGTCGCGCAGGGCATCGGTCGCATCGACAAGCGCCGCAGCAAGTTGACGATGCTGGAAACGATGCGCCGCGATGCAGACGAAGGGGTTCGGGCGGCGGTGTACCGGGCCATGGGCGAGTTTGCGGACGAACTCGCCGTGGTCGAAATGATGGCGGCCCACACGACGATGGAGCCACGCGCAGCCGTGCTCGAGGCGTGTATCTCTTCTTTGGGCGGGGCAATGGCACATGGACACGCCGAGGTTGTTCGGCCCGCGTTGGAACGTCTCGCGCGGCATCCGAAGGCCTCCGTTCGTGTCGCGCTCGCCCGTGCGATGTATTTCGTCGAGCAGGACGAAGGCTCGCTCCCCATCGCGCGCATGTTGCTCGATGACTCAGACGACGAAGTGCGCTACGCGGCTGCCGTCGAGGTCCGCAATCTTCCCATGCGCGGGCGGATGCTGTGCGGTCGACTCGAGACGATGGCGGTGGAGGACCCGTCGCCGCGGGCACGTCGGGGGGCGCTGACGTCGATGCCAGAGTTCACGGCGATCGACCGGGTCGTGGCCCACTTCGAAGACCTTATCGAGACCGAGACTGACCCGGAGATCCTGCGTGGGCTCATCGACGGCATCAAGTTTCGTCGAGAACCGCAGTATCGCGAACTCTTGGAAACGCTCGCGCGGCATCACGACGCGGACATTGCCGCGGATGCCGAGGCCGCGTTGCAGACGCCGCTCAGCCAACGCTCGGCGCGTGCTTCGAGCTAGCGGTTCAGTGGCGGCTCAGTAGCGGACTTGTGCGCGGAACCAACCGCCGAACGCGGCTTTGTCGACATTGCCGTCGCCGCGCACAAACGCGGGTCCCGGGAAGTACACGGCGCTTTGAAAGCCCGCCTGCATCCACAGGCCCAGTAACTGGGCGCGGGTGCGAATGCCAAAGTCGAGTTCGGTGCCCAGTGCCCGAGCGCGCGTGCGACCACCGAGTGCGTTCACCACATCACCGCCCTGCAGCCGAGTGACAAAGGGGTCGACGTGGGGGACCGCCGAGGCCGCGATCAGCGGTCCGCCCCAGATCTCGAAGCGCTCGTGCCACGACCACTGCGCCTTGGGATGCAGGAATACGGCGTTGGTGACCGTGCCCTTGCTCGGGATGTACTGGGTGCCGTTGGGTGGGATCCCCAGCAGGTCGGGGTCTTCGGCGAGCAACTGAGAGCGCGCGCTCTGCCAGCCCTGGTAGTACTGAAACAGCAGCAGTCCGGCGGTGAAACCGGGGGCGGCGGAAAAATCGTTGATGACGTCGTCGTCTGGATTGGCGTCGCCGCTCGCGATGCCCGCGTCAAACCCCGCGAGCCACTTTGCGGGTCGGCCAAAGTACGCGCGTAGGGCGGCACCACCCTGCAGCACGCGGTGGCTGCTGCGCTCGCCCGACGCGAAGGTTGTGCGGCCAACAAGCGCTGCCGCTTCGAACGCGCCGATGAGCGCCAAGCGATTGGGACGCTGGAGATAGCCTTGGCCGGCCACGTCGAACACCCCGACTTCCAGGTCGTCGTCATCGGCGTAGATGTCTCCGTCGTCGGCGCTCTTTTGTCGCCGGTACACCGCGTAAGTGCCAAGCCAGGTGTCGGGGCGGTCCTCAGGCTGCCAGCGCACGATGAGCAGGCCTTGTCCGGCCAGGTCGCCCTCTCGCAAGTCGGCGTTGGGATCGCGGTAGACTAGGTCGGCGCCCACCGCGACCACGATGTCTTTGCCCGCGCCACCCAACCGCGCCAGTGGTTTGGTCCCGAACAGGATGCGCTCTTGGATCGAGCCGTCGCCGTCGTCGCCGAACTTCAGGTCGCCAAAACGATCCATGTTGTTCCCGTCGTTGGCCACCAGGCCCAGGCCCCACGTGAACGACATCTGGCCCAGTCGTAACTGACCGGCTTTGCTCGTCCACTCCACGTACAGTTCACGTGGGTCGACGCGGCGCAGGCCCGTAGGGATCGGAGGGGTCCCGTTGTCGATGATGTCTGCGATCTCGGGTCGCGTGGCTTGTTGCGGGGACCAGCGTCCGTTGGCGATGTCGAGCATGCCGACGATGCGGACCTGTTCGCTGTCGCCGAGACTGAGCACGGGCCGCCACCGGATCCTTCCCGCAGATTCGACGCCTTCGATGTACTGCGTGCCGCGACGATCGATCGTGAACTCCGACACAGCGCCCGCCCTCGCGCGGACCATCAGGTCTGGGGTGAACGCCACTGGGACGCGGCGGGCCTTGTAGTGCGCGAACTCGCCCGGACGATCGCCATGCAGGGTCGTGAGCACCCGGGGGCCGAAGTGGGACGCGGCGGGCTGGTCCGCGTCGAGGGTCTTGGGCTGGGGCGGTGTCGCGGCGGGCAGGGGGGCGTATTGCGGGGCAGGATCTGGATAGAGGACGGGACCGAGGTCGTCGTTGCCGCGTGTATCGCCGCTGGCACTCGGGGATGCGGCGGCGGCTAGTCCAACGGTGGTGCACAGTACGCCTGCAACGCCGGACACTAGTTTGCCTACGAGGACCCCGATGTGCGCCATCGACGGGGACCTTAACAGGTCCGGGATAACCGCCCAAACCGTGGTGTGGCGGTGGTCTTCGTGGGGTGCGACACGGTCGTGCGCGTTGTCCGGGGCGAAGCGCGCGGCACCTTCGAGCGCGCGTTGGGCATCTCGCCCAATCTGCAGCGAACGGGTCCTGGACGCTAGACCCCGCTGAACTCGGCCGGTAGAGTCGCCACAAATGCGGGTCTGGACTCCTACACTTGTTTCTTCCTTGGCTTCTCTTGCGCTGCTTGGCGCCTGTGGTGACGACGACGGCGGCAGCGATGCGGCCGCGACGAACCCGACGACGACGGCAACCGCGGGCGACGATGGTGTCGACGACGGTGACGATGACGGCGACGACGGTGTGAGCCCCGACAGCACGATGGGTCCCTCGGATGCGGATGCGGACGCGGACGCGGACGCGGATGCGGATGCGGATGCGGATGCGGATGCGGATGCTGACGCGGATGCTACGGCGGGTGACACCGGGATGC
>JAESSZ010000459.1 GCA_016763875.1 Nannocystaceae bacterium | reverse complement strand
GCGCGAGCGGGCTCGTGCGTTCTTTGGTGAACGCGGGAGACCCAGCGCAGGCTCTGTGCCGCGCCCGGCTGGCTCGAGGCAGGTTGTTGCGCATGTTGGACCACAGCGCGGCACTCTCACGAGCGGGTGCAGCCGAGCGCAAACGTTGGCGCGCCAATCGGTTGGCGTATACCAAAGAGCGCACGGCGGCACTGGAGGACGCAGCCGACGACTGGCGTTTTTCCGAGGACGAGCGGAGGGTCCGCGAACGCCGACGACGAGAGTTTGCCGAACAACGCGCCACGGCCGCCCTAGACCGCGCATCGCGTGCGTTACATCGTCGGCGCATCGTCGCACGCTGCGAAGACCTCCCGCCGATCGGGGCGGGCACCGTACAGCTGGTCTTTTTTCCCGACGACGATGGCTGGTGGGTATTTGCCGCGGACGCTGACGGCGTCGATGTGGCATGGACCGATTCTCTCACGGCATGGTCTATCCCCGACACGCTGGCCCACCGCCTCATCGGAGCGGAACTCGTGCGGGTCGTCCCCACGGGAGAAGCGTGGCGCTTAGTGATCCCGTCGCTCGTCGTGGGTGACCAGTCACTGCTGGACCAAGCGCCCATCGTCCACGCGCTCGACCTGGAGCAGCGCACTCAGGGGTCTATCAAGCACGCGGTCGTCGTCGCAGACCCGACCGAGGATCTCGCGCATGCCCGGCTCGAAGCGACCGGAGTAGCGACGGCATTGAGAGACAGCGGCTGGACCGTGGACGCATTGGAAGGGCGGGAGGCTACCCGAGATGCCGTCGTGGCCTCGTTGGCCAACGCTAGCGTGCTCCACTACGCAGGCCATGGTCGGTATCGCGGCGATGCTGGGTGGGAGTCGGCCCTGGTGCTGCACGATGGTCAGGCGCTGACGGTGCAGGACGTGCTGTTGCTTGCGACGGTGCCTAGCTCGGTCGTACTCACTGGTTGCGAGACCGGAGCGACCAACGCGGACATGCTCGCGGGTGGCATGAGCCTCGGGCGAGCGTTTGTCCTGGCCGGCGCGTCGTCACTGGTCGTTGCAAACACCAACGTCGACGACCGCCTGGCACAACAGATCGGCGAAGCGCTCTACGCCAATGCGGGCTCGGAAAACTGGACGTTGGCGACCGAACTCAGGCGCGTCCAACTCCGGCTACGGCGGTCGCGGCCCAAGTCAGACTGGGCGTCGTTCCGCGTGATCGTGCCTTGATCTTCAGTTCATGATCAACTCGTCTTCGGTCACTTTCCCCGTCTCGAAGTAGATCGTCGCCGTACCGCCCGCGATCGTGAAAACCGGTAGGTCTTTCTCGAGAGATACGACAGTCTTCTCCCCGTCTAGCGGCAAGTCTCCGAGTTCGTACACGACCGAATCCTTGTTCACGTCGTACAACGTAATAGCGACAGCACGGACTGCCACCGTGGGGTTGAGGTACTGGTCGTCGAGCGCCAATGTCAGTTCGCTAGTGTTCGTCTCAAAGCCACACGTGCCACACCCGTGGCTACCTGGCTGCGGAACGATAAGGTGCGCAAGTGGATCGCGAAGACTCGACTCGCTGCACCGGGTGAGCTTCGATGGGCCATACGTCAGGACCTCCTCGCCGTCCAACGCCGTGCAGTACACCTCGGTAGGATCGTCTTCGAAGGTTGCGGTGAGTTCGTGGTCTGGCTCCACGGCCACAGCGTCCAGTAGCCCGGAAATGGCCGCGACGGTGTGTGGCGGATTGAACGGGTATGTGCACGTCAATGCCGGGCAAGAGTTGATAGCGCCGGCCCGCGAGCAGGCGTCTTGCAGTGACTCGCACGCTAGTGCTCGGCGCACCTCGGGCATCCCCGATAGCGCAGTAGCTGCGGTTACTTCCGCAAGCCCAGACGTCGAACCATTGTCGTAGATCAGCTGCATCACTTCGGAGGCCGACAACCCAGGGTTGTACGACAGCAACAGCGCGGCGATACCGGCCACCTCAGCGGTCGCGACGGAGGTCCCTGTGAGCGTTTCGTACGGCGCCGGTGTCGGAACCAACGTACCCGGCGCCACGAGCCGCGGCACGGAGTCGTCGATGGTGATCGGGCTGAGGCCACCGTTGAGCGCCAGCGCACCCACGGCATTGACCAGCGGCCGATACGATCCCGGGTCGGCCGGGGAGGAAACACCAAACCTTGTGGTGCACTCGCTAGGTGTCGGGCGGTTAACGGTCTCGAGTATGGCTGGCCACGCGGCACCACTGTCGCCGTGACCGCGCTCATTACCCGCGGCAGCAACGACGACCGCGCCGGAACACCGCGCGTACGCAAGGCTGTCCACCATCATGTTCTCCGACGCAGCACCGATCGCGGACTGGAGGCCACCACTGACGCCAAACGACAGATTGATGACGAGGCGGGACGGATCCGTAGGATTTGAAGCGTTGGCCGCGCGCCAACGGCTCACGGCCTCGACGATCCCGACCGCGGGATCACTGGGAGCAGCAACATGACCGCCACCGTCAAAATCAACAGTCCCATTCGGAAAGCGCGGGATACCCACAATCGGCAATGTCGTCACGGCGCAGCCGACCTTGCCTTCGGGGCAGACGATCTTCTCGATCAATCGCCTCATCCCGCGTCCGTGCGAAGACGGTCCCTGGATACCACCGAGCGGCTCGGTATCGATAACCGCCAAATGGACCGGATGGCGCGATGCGTTCGAACCTGCAACGTCGGCGCCCGATACATGGTGGTAGGACCACTCGGCGTTCTCGCGAAGCGCAGGTGCGGCTGCGGCCGTCAGCGGGTCCGCCTCCACGCTCACGCTGCGAACGATCGGGTTGATAGAGACGAAGTCGGGCTGCTGCAGCAGCATCGCCGTTGCCGTCCCGGGATCACCCTGGCCGTCCCAGATGTAGCGGCAATACCGCAGCAGTGATGCCGGAATCGTGGCTGCCTCCGCCTCAAGCCATGGGCTGGCGTAGAATGCGCGCTCACCGTGCCATGGTCCACGGTCTGGACACGTGCTGCTGGCCGCGAGCTCTGCAATGAACTCGCGATCGCTGGTAAGCGCTTCGGCGATCAGCCCCCGATAGCCAGGTGCAGGCATTGGGGCCTCCGCCTCCACGGCGCACGCCCCCGTCTGAATCGCGGAAAAACTCACCAATAACACCCGTAGTTTCGTATTCATCGTCAGGACCTCGGACGCCGACGCAGCATCGCAGGTTCCCATTGCCCAGACAGGCCCCACCGATGACGAAATCTCGCCTTTTTTCCGAGTTTCGAAATCAGCGCTCGCAGGGCTCAATGGGATGTTCGACTGCGAGGGCCGCGGAACCGACATCAACCGCAACCGCGGCGGACCGCGCGGCGTTGCTTCGTACGCAACTGGCGCTGTAGCGTCGGCGCGTGGCCCGTTCGATTGCCCCCGAGCCTCGCGTCGTCGGGCCTGGGTTTCACGCCAGGGTGTTCGCCGTGGTGCGTCAGGTGCCAGCCGGGCAAGTGACGACCTACGGGCAGATCGCAACATTGCTCGGCTCGCCACGGGTCGCGCGTCAAGTCGGGTTTGCGATGGCGGGTGCGTCTCACTCCGAGCAAGATGTGCCTTGGCATCGGGTGATCAACGCGCAGGGAGCGATCTCGGACCGCGGAGACTTCGAGCGCGCGCAAGAGCAACGCCACCGTCTTGAAGCCGAAGGCGTCGAGTTCAACGAACGCGGGCGAGTGGACCTCTCTCGCTTCCGCTGCACTTTCCCGGACTTCGTTTGGCCCGCCAAGCCAATCGACCCCGATTGAGTTCGCGACTGCTCGCCCGCCCCTTCACTCAGGCCGAGTTGAGCTTGCCGTGGGCGCGGGAAGCGGGATGCTGGCGACACGCTTCTTCTCGACTTTCGAGACCTTGCATTCTTCGCGAATCCGGTCGCTAAGCTCAGAGCTATATCCCGATTCCGATCCCGGCTCAAAATAGGTCGTCCCCGACTCGGCTTCGATGACCAGGGTCTCGCCTTCGAGACGGGCCCAGGGCACGTCGACGAGCGTTTCGCAGAGACCAAACAAGGCGTGATAGTCCGCCGCACCCTGCCACAAGATCTTAGGGGGACTCACCCAGGTATCCACAAAAGCGATCTCGATACTCCGCGAGAAGACGTCCTCCCCTGATTCGCAGAATGCCTGGATCGCAAAGATCCGCTCGTCGGTTCCCTGCACGGCATCAACGCTCTCACCGGGGATCTCCCACCCTGAGCAAACACCAAGTTCGAACTCGATGACGCCAGCTCCCTCGATACGAACCTGTAACGACGTGACGATCGACTCGATCTCGTCATCGCTGGCCTCGCTCATCTGGTTCTCCATCTGCTCCGCGGTAGGATCGAAGTGGGCACGGATAGAAACTTCTCGTCGCCGCACTTCGCCCGTCGTGGACGGGACCGCACCTTCAGGGGAGACACCGTCGGTCCGCATCGCTGGCTTGCTTGCACGACTGGGCGCTGGATCATGGGCAGTGCAGGCGACCGCCATCGCCCAGGGCAACGCGCATGTCGCAAGCAACCGCGATCGAACGATGGGGGTCACCATCACGTAAGACCGGAGGGCTCTAAGACTTGTCCGGCTTGATCGAGTCCCACGATGGAAGTGAGGCGCTCGGGCGTGGAGGCGGGACGACAGAACCTGGCCGGATAGCGTCCCATGCCGGCGGCGAAAAAGAACTCGTCGTGGGGCTCGCTTTCCTCGCAGCACCCGGTGATGCGGCGTTGTGCGGCGCCTGTGCGACGGCGTTGTCTAGGCTTGGTCGGATGCTCGTCCATGACGGCGGCGAAAATCGCGGCTCAATCTGACGGACGATCGGTTGAGCATCCGGTTTGATAGCCACCCACAGCGGCGGCGAAAATCGCGGTTTCATCTGCCGGGCGACCGATTGTGTGCCCGGCTTGATCGCCTCCCATGGCTGAGGCAAAAACCGCGGTTCGGTCTGCCGAACGATCGATTGCGTGCCTGGCTTGATCGCTTCCCAAGGCTGAGGCGAGAACTGCGACAAAGACTTCAATACGGGAGCGTGGGCACCGGGCTTGATGGCGTCCCACGGCGGGGGCGAGTTGCCAGGCTGCGCGACTCTCGGCACGCCCGGCTTGATGGCCGCCCATGGTGGCGGCGAAACGCGAAACACAGGTTCGGACACCGCGGGTCGGATGGTGGCCCAGGGCGGCGGCGCAATACGAAGCGGAGCGGAGATGCTCGGCTGCGCAGGGTCGTCTGGGATCGTGCTCGTCGTGGTTGCCTCACCAGCGGGCGCGACCATGGCTCGCGTTGGCGACGGAGGAAGCACGGGAGGAGTGGGTCCTGCAGATCCAACGATGGCTATCAGCCCCACCCAGATCGTCGACAAGCTCGCCATGACCCGAAATTAGCACGCCTAAAGGTCTCTCGCGGCGCGGGACGCATTTTCCTCGGCCGCCCTGCGTCCAAGCGTGTGCGCGCATGTGGGCTCACGATCGCTGTCACATCGCGGGCGGCTCAATCGTCGGGCTAGCAACACGAGACCAACCGATGCCCACGACTAAAGAGTTCCATGCTCAACTCGCCGCGTTCTCGCAGACATGGTTCAACGGAGCGCCAGGCCTCGTCCTGTACGAACACGACCAAGCAGTGTCGGCATTTCAGGTTGACGTACAGCGAGGCCAAGTCGTCGGCATCGCCGTGTTGCGCAACCCCGAGAAGCTAGCCGCGTTTCAGCGGAGCCCACCCCGGCTCGGCGCAGCTCAGTGAGCCGCGTGCCGGCTATCCCGACGCCGGACGACGCCGATAACGCTCAGCAGCGCCAACAACGAAAGCGGGCCGTGGCTGGGCGGCGCCGAACGACAGCCGCACCCGCCCCCGTCACCATCGGCGTCAGCATCGGAGCTTCCGTCGGTGTCGCCGTCCGTATCACCGTCCGTGTTTCCTTCCGTGCCGTCGTCGTCATTGCCGGCATCGACGCCTCCGCTCCCTTCCCCGCCACCGTCTGCGCCAGGTGCGGACACGCCGACGTAGATCGTGATCGTGTTGCTCATCGCAACGTTGCCCGCGAGGTCCGTGGCCTCGACGTACATCTCGTAAGGACCCGAGGGTGCGTTGCCAACGGGCCAGCCGTAGGGTTCGCTCGTGTCGCTCTGCAGCGCCTCGCCATTGTTGAACAGCTGGACCTGCTCGATGCCGCTGTCGGTGTCAGCTGCCGTCACCACGATGTCGAAGTCGGCACCCGCCGGAAACTCTTGCCCGTCGGTTGGCGAGGTGATCGAAACAACGGGAACCGAGGTGTCGGGGATGCCCGGACCAAACAACGTCAGAAGCTCGCGATGGGCATTCTGTGAGACCGGCGAGCCGCAGTGTTCCTGGTGCTGCGCGCCGCATTGCCCGCCCTGAATCACTGCAATGCAGTTGTCGATGAACGTCGGGTCTCCCCCGGCGTTGTACGGGTTCATGATGTCGTTGGGTTCGTCCACGTGCTCGAGGCCGTACGAGTGGGCAACCTCCTGGCCGATCGTGGTCGCGGTGATCGCCGCCGAGAACATGTCGTTGGCCGAATGAAACGCGTACGTGATGTTGTTGTGGGTTTGCGAATCGTCGCAGTCCAAGGGAGCGATCCCCAGCACGCCGCCACCGAACGGGTTGGTCGGGCCCGTCATGTTCATGGTGTAGTTGCCGCTCGCGGGCCTGGTCTGGGTCACGGTGACGTCGTAGGCGGCCCAATCGACCGCGACGGCCTGCAGCACCGCGATCCGTTTTTCACCCTCGCCGTAGGGCGCGAACGTCCCCGCCAGGTTACCGATCTGCGTTTGGTTGTTACGCGAGTCGTCGAACCCTGAGCTCAACTGTGCACCGTCGAAGTTCACGAAGATGACACCAGGTTGCGCGAGCACAGGTGCACCTGCGGGGCGCAGGCGAGGCGCGTCGGCTGGGACCGGCACGGGGTCGCCGCGGTACTGCCCGAGTCCCTGGGCACGCAGCGCTTCGATGCTCATGTCCCACGTCGCCGGACGCTCGTCCGCGGGGGCGAGTTCGTGGGGACCCGCCGAGAACGCGAGCGTCGGCACGAGCGCCAACGAACCGGTCACAGCCAAGGTCGCGATTCGCTCGGAGGAACTTGGACGTCGGTTTTTCGTGCTCATGCTGACCAATGCCTGGACGGAGTTGTGCCTCGATTGCTGCCAAAAGCAACCGGCCGGGCCGCCAATCCTACCGGAACACGCGCACGCCGTCCAAGTGCGTTGTGGTGACGGCACCCGGTCACGGTGCAACCCAGCTGCTCCCCCCTCGTCTGCCTCCCCGGTGGTCCGACTACGCGTCCAAACTCTCGCCGTAACACTCGTGGCTGCCGCGTGCACACGCAGCGGTGACTCCCCAGCGCCCACCGCATCGGCGCCACAGAGCAAGGCCGACAAGTGCCGCCGTATCGCCGACAACGCGACGAAAACGGCGGGCATGGCGGCCACGCTGCTAGTCGCTGGCCTCGATGGCGAAGAGATGTCGCCGAGCGACAAGGCTGGGTTACGTGCCGAGCTCAAGGTCTCGGGCGATGCGCTCGCGAAACGCTGCCTGACTTGGGACGACGAGGTGTTCAGGTGCTTCTCCTTGTTCGGAGGTGGCAACGAAAAGTGCGAACGGATCGTTGCCGTTGCGATGGGTGATGATGTGGCCCCCGTGGATCCCCCCGCCGGGCCCGCGCCAGCGTGGACGTTTGACCTCAGCCAAGTACCTGAAGCACTGGCGATCACCGGGAGCGGCCATGTCATCGTCCTGCTGGAAGACTCCGTGATGGCGGTCGCGGACGGAGCACAGCTGTGGAGCGTGGCGGTGCCCAGCCCTATGGCACTTGCGCTGCCGCCCGCAGGCACGAGCGAGCCACTCCTCGTCCTCCATCCAGACGGGGTCCTCGGCATCCAGCAAGACGGCACGGTGGCGTTCCGCAAAGCCCTCCCCACGGACGACGAAGAGGCTCCTGCGCCGAAGACTCTCGCGCGGCTCGGCGACGGATGGCTGCTTGGCGACGCTGACGCTCGCTTCATCAGGCTGCAACCGAGCGCCTGTGCGAAGACGGGCCGCGGCTGCATGACGGTGGTCGGCGCACTGCCCGAGGAGTACTTCGACCGCAGCACCACGCTCATCCCGCTTGCCGACGGCTCGACGCTACTGTGGGAAGAAGAGAACCTCCGTCACCTCGACGCCTCGTTCAACGCGCTGTTCGACGCCAGAGGCCTAGACGCGCTCGACGGCGTGATGCCGAAGACCGACGGAACGATCGTCGCGTTTTTCGACAATGACCTGGTCACGCTCGACCTAACGCGTTGCCGTTCCGCGGCACCGTTCGCACCGTCGAGCTACCCGCAGCCCAATCGACTCTACTTCGCGGACGACTCCGCTTGTGAGGACTGCAAACCACCGCCGCCGGAGTGCCTCGTCGCGCGCAACTACGTCAAAGATGGCGATGGCGCGGAGCCAGCGGTGACCACCGACGGTGCCGTCGTCGTGCGAACCGCGGACGCCACAGTCGCGTTCGTGGATGGCAAGCGTGCATGGGGGCATGTCCTGGCCGCGGCCGGCGACCCGCTCGCGATCGGCAGCGACGTCCTGGTGGTCGGCGATACGACCTACAACGGCGAGGGCGAACTGAGCCTGTGGCGGCTCGGTAAGGACGGCGTCGTGGTCTGGCGGGTGCTGCCCCCGGCCGTGCGCGACGGCGATCTGTATTGGTCAGACGATGGCCGACTGGCGGCGACTGGGCAGTGGGCGGCGGTCTCGGTGAAGCAGAAGTTGTCGGTCTACCCGCTTTAGCGCGCGGTCAGACGCAGCCGACCTCGTCGGAGCCATCGCTGCAGTCGGGTTCGCCAAAGTCGCACACGTACGCTTCGGGGATGCACTGCCCGCTATCGCACTCCCACTCGTTGGCCGCGCAGCCAGGCGTTGCGCACGTGCCTTCGTCTGAGCCGTCGGCGCAATCCGGAAAACCGCCGTCGCATTCGTACGCCGCGGGAATGCACTCGCCGCTGCCACACTCAAACTCATCGAAGTCGCAGTCGACCTCGCCACCTTCTCCTCCTCCCCCGCAGTCGACCTCATCGCTACCATCGTTGCAGTCGACGAAGTCGTCGCAGTACCAATCGTCGGGAATGCACTAGCCGTTGTCGCACTCCCACTCGCTCGAGTTGCACGAGTCGACGCAGGCCGCGTCGCCCTCGTCGGAGCCGTCGACACAATCGACATCGCCGTCGCAGTAGTAGTCCCCCGGAATGCAAACGCCGTTGTCGCACTGAAATTCGGTCGCCGTACAACTCGCGGCACAACCCGATCCCTGCTCATCGGAACCGTCGGTACAGTCGGTGATGCCATCGCAGTTCCACTGAGCGTCGATGCACTGCCCGTCATTGCACTCCCATTCCTCGCCTGTGCAACCGACGTCCAGACATCCAGCTCCCGCCTCGTCCGAGCCGTCGTTGCAGTCCACGATCCCGTCGCAGTGCCAGTTTTTTGGGATGCACTGGCCGCTGTTGCACTCTGATTGCTCGCTGGTACAGCCCGCCACGCCGCAGTTGAGTTCGTCGGATCCGTCAGCGCAGTCGGTGTCGCCATCGCAGCACCACGCGGCCGGAATGCACCCGACGTCGGCACACGCGAACGTCAGGAACGGGACGCACTCCTCGGCTTGAGGGCCGATTCCATCGTTGTTTGCGTCATCCATGCTGCACAGCTCTGGGGACTCGTCAAAGCCGTCGTCGCAATCGGAAGCGCCGTCGCAGACTCGGACCAATGGGATGCAGTCACCCGATGTCGGGCACTTGAGTTGCTGCGGTCCACAACCGAGGTCGTCGCACACGTTGCCCTCGTCAAAGCCGTCGGGACAGTCGGGCGCACCGTTGCATGCGTCGGCCGCGGGGATGCACGAGAAGTCCTTGCAGGTGAACTCGGTCGTAAGATCGCACCCATCGGCGGTCGTGCAGTCTTCGTTGAGCGGCAGTTCGTCCGATCGGTCATCGCAGTCCCGAACGACATCGCAGACGGACGCGGCAGGAATGCACTGGCCACTGGTGCACTCGAACTCCCCGTCCGGGCATGCGCTCGGACTGGAGTCGGGCCCGGGATCGGGATCGGGGTCCGCGACGGGCTCCGGGTCGACATCGGCGTCCGAGGCGTCGTCCTCCTTCCCCGCTCCAGTCGCGGCCGCGAACGGCTCGCCGGGGTCCACCTGACCGCCCTTGGCACACCCGGCGCCGCCGATTAGCAACGCGAAGAAAAGTCTGCATCCGGTCCGCGGGCGGTCGAAGTCTCGTGCGTTCATCATGTCCCCATGTCCGAGCATGAGGGCCGATGTAGGTTTTGCCGTATTAAGGCTGCTTAAAGCTCTGGTTCGCGAGTTCGACGTCGTACCCGAGACTACTCGATGCGCGAATCGGTCACGTCGATGGGTGTGTCGTCATGGCCCGAGATCTGCGGGTACGTCGGGTACCAAGATCCGCCAACATTGTTGGTGATCACGGAACGATCGATCCGGACGTCGCCGCTGTGGTCGTTGGTGACGAAGAAGATTGCGCTCCCGAACGCGTTGACCTCGTTGTGCCGCATGTCCACGCCGCACAGCGACAAGGTCATCGTATTTCCGTCGTTGTAGATCGCACCGCCGCTGCCGCCACCCGGCGAGCCCGACTCAGCCGGATTGCCTCCGTTGCCGATCGCGCGGTTGTGCGAGAACAACGAGTTGATCACCGTCCACGACACGCCGATGCTGCTGAGCGCGCCACCGTTGGCACCCACATTCCCCAGGCCTTCCTCGCCGCCGAACGTACTGTTCACCACGTAGACCGGCTCGCCGTTGTACTGGCTGAACACCCGGATCGCGCCGCCGCCGACGTCGGGCCCCGAGGACACGCAGACGTTGTTGAAGAAGCGCGTGTTGACGGCTTTGAACCGACCACCCCGCACCCAAATGGCCCCGCCGCCGTCGAACTCGTCCTCACCCGTTGAGTTTGCGTCGACGAAGGTGAGGTTTTGGACCGTCAGCCGCGGGTGGTCTTGGTTCTGACACTCGGCGGTCGTCCACCTCTGCGCTTCGTCGCAGGTGTTCATGTACAAGATCCGCGATGTCCCCCCGCCGCTGAGCGTGACGAGGCCCGCGCCGTCGAGAACGATCTCGGGACCGGTGTCATTGAAGATCTTCGCGGGACGGTCCAACGTGATCGTCACTGGGTCCGGGCCGCAGTCGAACGTGATCACGCCACCGCCAGCGACCGCCTCGATGAACCCATCCGCGGTGCAACTTTGAGGCGTGCCCGTGCCGACAACCGTCGTGGGCGCGGATACGTCTGCGAGTCCAGCCTCCGCAGGGATCGCACAGTCGCCTTCGGGGTTGCCCGCAGCTGGCCCCTCGAGTGGGTCGGTGAGCGGGTTGGCTACGAGCACACCCTGGCCATCCTCGGACGCACACCCGAGCGTGGCGGCCCACAGCAATGCCACCGCCCATTGTGTTCGCGTTGTTCTCGTCACGACTTGATCCTCGATACACCGACCTGATGATTCGGGTGAGCGTAGTTTCGGCCGGGCACAAGCGTGGGCGCAGCCGCCCCACAGCACCCGCGCTCGTCGACCGCGCGCGCATGCGTTTTATTCGTTTTGGGAATTAGGATTGATAATTTTGGTGTTTTTGTTATCAATGAAGCTCATGCGGCTAGCCTTCGCGACTTCCCTCTGTACGAGTCTGTTCCTCGGTGCCTGCGGTCCAACCGTGGCGATTGGTGACGGATCCGGCGGCGGTTCGACGGCCGCGAGTGGGAACGGAGAAGGCGTGTCGGCTGAGGCTGACGATTCTCCGGGCACGACGCCACTGCCAACCAGCGGCGCGCAGACGAGCGTTGGGGACGACATGGGCGGCGACATCACGGATGACGACGCCGATGACGATGACGCCACAAGCGGCGAT
>JAESSZ010000458.1 GCA_016763875.1 Nannocystaceae bacterium | reverse complement strand
GGTTGAACACGGGCGTGTCACCAA
Source organism: Nannocystaceae bacterium (assembly GCA_016763875.1). Lineage (GTDB taxonomy): Bacteria > Myxococcota_A > Polyangia > Nannocystales > Nannocystaceae > JAESSZ01. The sequence goes on along the minus strand of JAESSZ010000458.1, from coordinate 4,374 downwards.
CCCCGTAGCGATGACCCCCGCCGTGACGTCCGCCGTCGCGATCCCAGTCGGTGTGCGCAAACCGGACGCTGGATCCGTCTCTCTCGGAGACTCGTTCGAGTTTCTCTACGAAACGGCGCTGGAGGCCCTCCACGAAACGGAGGGCCGCGACGGCACGGTCGGAGCTGGCGGACGTTCGCGTCACTCCCCTACGGTATCGCAGCTGCCAGTGGGTCGCTCGTGGCTCGCAGCGCAACTTTGCTCATGCGGTTGGTGGACGGTGCCGCAAAGGTTGCCGGCTGTCCTCGTTTTAGGTAGCCCCTCGCTGAGCTGTGGGGACGTTGCGTATCACCGATGCCGCCGAGAACAATCTCGATCACATCGACCTCGAGTTGCCCTTGGGGCAATGGGTCGCGGTCACCGGACCGTCGGGGTCGGGCAAAACGTCCCTTGTGTTCGATACGATCGTCGCTGAGAGCCAGCGTCGCTACCTCGCGACGTTGTCCGCGCGGGCACGTCACTACCTCGGCAAGGTTGGCCGGGCGCGGGTAGGCAGCGTCGAGGGGCTGCCGGTCTGCGTCGCGATTGGGCAGCGGGCCATCGCCGGTCACGCGCGCTCGACCGTCGGCACGCTGACGGGCACCGTCGATCTGCTGCGCCTGTTGTTTGCCAGGGCGGCGGTCGATCCTGGGGGCGAGGCACTGTCGCGCAGCCACTTCAGCTTCAACACCCCGCTGGGCGCGTGTTCCAACTGCCAGGGGCTGGGCGTGGCGGACCGGGTCGAGCCGAGCCTGCTCATCGCGGACCCGAGTCTCAGCATCCGCGACGGGGCACTCGTGCCGACGCTCGCCAATGGCTACACGGTCTACAGTCAGGTCACGCTGGACGTCATGGAGGAGATCTGTGTGGCGCACGGTTTTTCGGTGCACACCCCGTGGTCACAGATGACCGAGGTCCAGCGCGATGTGATCTTGTACGGGACCAAAAAACTCAAGGTCGCGTTTGGCAAACACAGCATCGAGTCGCGGATGCGTTGGGAAGGCATTACCGCCCGTCCGCGAGAAGAGGGCTACTACCGCGGCCTGGTCCCGGTCATCGCCCAAACGCTGCAACGCAGTCGCAACCCCGGCGTGCTGCGTTTCGTCCGATCTTCGGCCTGCGATGCGTGTGGCGGTACACGGTTGGCGCGCCCGGGGCGGGAGGCGCGACTGGGTGACTCGACGTTGCCCTCGCTGCTCGCCGTGGCCGTCGAGGACCTCGAAGCGCCGTTGTTGGCACTGCCCAAGGGGCCCGTTTGGGAGGCGCTGCGACCGTCGGTGCTCTCGCGGATCACCCGCATGCGCCGACTCGGGCTCGGTCATCTCGCGCTCGATCGCTTGAGCACCTCGCTGTCGGGCGGCGAAGCGCAGCGAATACGTCTCGTTGCGCAGTTGGTCGCCGGGCTCTCGGGGATGTTGTTTGCGTTGGACGAGCCAACGTTAGGCCTGCACCCCGAAAGCCAACCCGCGATGGCCGAGGTGTTGGACGAACTTGTTGACGCGGGCAATACCCTGCTCGTCGTTGAACACGATCCCGACATGGTGCGCTACGCCCAACATGTGGTGGCCGTGGGTCCGGGCGCAGGTCCGCACGGGGGCAAGATTGTCTTTGACGGCCCTACCGCCCCCGATCCGTTGGGCGGCCCGCCTGGGGTCTGTGCGACGCGCAAGCACGCGACGGCCGAGATCGTGCTTCGCGGTGCGACCCTGCACAATCTTGAGCACGCCGAGTTGCGCGTACGGCTCGGCGCGCTCAACGTCGTGTGGGTCCGTCGGGGGCGGGCAAGAGCTCGCTGGTCTTTGGCACGTTGCTTCCCGCGCTGATGGGTCGGGCGGGAGGGTCCTTTGCGTCGCTGGACGGCGCGGCGGCGGGCACCGTGCATGCGCTGGACGCCCGGCCGATCGGGCGGACCTCAAGAAGTACGCCTGCGACGTTTTCTGGGGTCTTCGATCTCGTGCGCGCGCGCTTTGCCGCGACCGAGGCTGCCAAAAAACTCGGGTTGTCGGCTTCTCGCTTCTCCTACAACAACAAGGACGGGCGCTGCGTGGCGTGTGAGGGGTTGGGCGTTCTCAAGGTGGGCCTGCATCTTTTGGCGGACGCCGAGGTCGTATGCGGTGTGTGCCACGGTCAGCGCTACGCCCCAGCGACTCTGGCGGTCGCGCTGCGGGGCAAGAGCATCGCCGACGTCCTGGCTCTTTCGGTGGCCGAGGCATTCGCGTTTTTCTCCGACGATCCGCCGGTCGCTTCGTTGCTCGGCGCGATGGATCAGCTGGGCCTCGGTTACCTCAGTCTGGGGCAGCCTTCGGCGAGTTTGAGTCGCGGGGAGGCGCAGCGCGTGCGACTGGCGACGCTGCTGGGCAAGGGGGGCGCGCAGCGAGCGGACGCGGGCGCGCAACCGCCAGGGCCACAGTCCGTCGCACCTCGGACGCTGTTGCTGCTCGACGAGCCCGACCGCGGTTTGCATCCCGCGGATATCGAGCGCTTGCTGGGGGCTTTGACGGCGCTGACCGACGCCGGGCACACGGTGCTCGCGATCTCTCACCACCGCCACGTGTGGGCCGCGGCGGACTATGTGACCCGGGTGGACGCCGGGGTCGCCTCTGAGATCCAGATCGAGTGCCTCGAACGCCTCTCGCGAACGCGGGGCTGCCGCCCGGTCGTGCCGCCGCCCACGGCGATCGAACTCTCGGGCGTGCAGACGCATTCGCTACGGGCACTCGACGTCGCCATTCCCCACGACCAGATCACCGTGATTACCGGCGTGTCGGGCAGTGGCAAGAGTTCGCTCGCGTTTCACACCCTGGTGAGCGAGGCGTGGCATCGTTTTTCAGAGAGCCTACCGTTCGCCGTGCGTCGCTTCGTGCGGCGTGCACCCCGGCCGGCACTGGCGTCTGCAGTGGGCCTTCGACCGACGTTGGCGCTGCGACAAGGGCAGGCTCGTGCGCCGCGACGAAGCACCGTCGCCACACAGAGCGAGTTGTCGCCGCTGCTTCGGGTGCTGTGGTCACGGGCCGGGCAGCGCAACGGCGAGCCGTGTGAGTTGAGCGCGGAACACTTCAGCCCTGACCGTCCGCTGGGCGCCTGTCCTGCCTGCGAAGGACTCGGGGAGTTGGCCCGATGCAGTCCCGCGCTGCTGGTGACAGATCCGTCGCGCGCGGTGGCCGACGGCGCACTCGCTGGAACTCGGCCCGGTCGATTTTTCTCGGAACCCGATGGACAGCACATGGCGACGCCCGCGGCCGCCCTGCGCGATGCGGGTATGGCTGAAGCAATGGCGCGTCCGTGGTCCGAGCTCTCCGAGTCGGCCCGGGCGTTCGTCTTGGACGGCGCTGGCGAGCGTCGTGTGTCGGTCCACTGGGCGTTCAAACGTGGCAAACGCGAGGGCGAGCATGTCTTCGAGGGAACGTGGGACGGCCTGTGTGTCCTCGTCGAACGGGAGGCTCGTCGCCGCGCCAACAGCAAACAGGCCGAGGCGTGGGCCGCTCCGCTACTCGACTCGCCTTGCGCCGCGTGCGGGGGGACTCGGCTAGCGCCCGAGGTCGCGGCGGTGACGGTCGGCGAGCATACGTTGCCCGAGTTGCTCGCCCGGCCGCTCATGGAAGTTTCGTCGCTGTTGGCGGTCGCGCAGGCTGCCATCACCGATCCGCGCCGCTCGGTGGTGCTCCGCGAGGTGCTGCCCCCGATCGTCGAGCGAGTCGACGATCTGTGCGGCCTTGGCCTGGGGCATCTTTCGCTGGCTCGCCGCAGCCAGACGTTGTCGGAGGGCGAGCTTGGGCGCACACGCCTGGCTGGGGTCGTGCGTTCGGGACTCACCGGTACAACCATCGTGCTGGACGAGCCGGGCGCAGGCCTGCATCCGCACGAGGTCGGCGTCGTGATCGAGCGTCTGCGCGGGCTCCGAGATCAAGGAAACACGGTCGTGGTGGTGGCCCATCGCCCCGAGCTCATTGTCGCCGCCGATCACATGATCGAGATGGGTCCAGGGGCGGGGCCCAACGGAGGCCAGATCGTAGCCCAGGGCTCGGTCGCTGACGTCCTTGCCGGAGACTGCCTCACCGCCAGGGCCTTGCGGGTTACGCCACGTCCGCGCGATACCGACGCCGACGGCCCGCGTTGTGCCGCATCGCAGATCGTCGTGCGGGGCGCCCACCGCCACAACCTGCAGTCGATCGACATCGCGTTGCCCAGCCGCGGATTTGTCGCGGTCACGGGCGTGTCGGGGAGCGGAAAATCTAGCCTGGTGTTCGATGTCATCGAGGCCTCGGCGCGTCACGGAAAACCCGTCGGGTGTGCATCGGTGGCGGGCCTGGATCGCTTTGTCGAGGTTCGAAGCGCGAGGGTCCTTGGCCAGGGCGC
>JAESSZ010000457.1 GCA_016763875.1 Nannocystaceae bacterium | reverse complement strand
TCTCGAAAGTCGTCGGGGATGGTTTCGCTGCATTGCCGGCGGGAGTCCCAATCGCAGTCGGCATCGCCGCCGCACTCGCGGCGTGCCTGACCGTGCTCGAACGTTGGCGGCCGGCCTGGCGCCCGTGGATCCCCAGTGCAACCGGCTTGGGGCTCGCGTTCGTGCTACCGGCAAGCAAGACGCTGTCGTTCTTCATCGGTGGTGCGATCGCGGCCTGGGTGACGCGCAAAGACCCATCCGCAATGGCGAGCCGTGCCGTGCCGATCGCAGCGGGCCTTATCGCGGGCGAGTCGCTGATGGGCGTGCTGGCCGCCATCTTGGCCGCTGTGAGCATGGACGGGTGAGGCCCAACCGTCGACGACGCCGCGCGAGAGCAACGACCGCCAGCGAGACGAGCCAACATGGCGCGGGAGAAGCCGGAGCCGCGCAGCCACAGCCACTGAAACCTTCGCCCTGCCCGGCTGGGTCTCCACTGCTTGAGTCGGCCGATCCGGTCGCGCCGCCGCTGTCGCTCTCATCCCCGTCGCTCTCATCCCCGTCGCTCTCATCCCCGTCGCCATCTCCGCTGTCGCTAGTGTCTGAGTCTGGGCCCGAATCTTCGCCCGGAGCGCAGACCTCCAACGCAACCTGGCCCGCGCCAGCATCGGTTGGTTCGGCGGCACCCGATCCCGCGGCACACACGTCGGCGACCAACTCCGTGCCACCCTGCGGCTGCGCACAGCCCGGTTCCAGCACCATCGGCTGCCTCGTGTACGCCGCCCACTGACCACCCGCGGGGTCGGTCGCGAGCCCCCGGAACTTCACCACCTTGTAGTCGGTCCCCGGCGGCGGAACGAATGGCACCGAGAACGTGTCGGCATCGGCAATGGCGAGGGAGTCGAACGGCTCCCACGCCTCGTCGCCAAACGCGATCAGGTTGCTGGCGGTGGCCCAGGAAAACTCGATGGTCGTCCCCGCGTTGCCGGTCGCGCAACCCGTGAGGGTGACGCCGCGTCCGGTCGAAGCGACCGAGTCGGAGACCGGATACGTGAACGCCACGGCTGGGGGCAGAACGTCGTCACCGGCCTCCCCCACCACCCGCAGCAAACCCACCCGGGGAGTCCAGACGTTCTTGGCGGGCTCGTAGGTGTAGCCGTACAGCACATGATTGCCCGGTGGCAGCGCGTCGGCGGCCACCTCGATACCGGGCGCCGTTCCCTCGCACGAGATCGGCATGCGTGGATCTCGTGGCGTGATGGGCAACACGCACCCGGCCCATGAAGAGGTCGGGAGGATCAGCGACGCATCCGGGGTCAGGATCTCCGGATTGGCCGCCTGCGCCGCGTCGAGGTCGGCCACGTCGATCCATGGTGGTAACTCTTGTGCGGGAAACGGCTCGCGGCACACAGCAAAGAACTGAAAGCTGCGAGTGCCTGGAGGCTCGTCCGCCGTGGGTGCGGATTCCTCAAGCGGGACGCCGATCGTGATGTGCAGCGCCGCATCGCCCGGTCGCAAGATCGTCAAACACTCCCCCCCCAAAAACGAGGGCGGCACCCGAGGCTCCGCGGAATTCCCAGCGCTGGCGCGCGACGGGGCGGCCCCCGCAATCACCACTGCGACCGCCGAGGTGAGGACCGCTATGAAAGCGACACGACGGCGCGCATCCGAGTTCCCCGCGGCGAACCAGTACTGGGCATTCGACGGCCTCAACGGTCACATCGTCTATTACGACTTCGCGGGCGATCATGGCCCCGGTGGCAGCGACCACAGCGATGGCACCGTGCGGCGCTTCGCCGAGGCCACCGTCACCCGCGTGCCCGATGTCCCCAGTCACATGGAGATCGACCACGCGACGGGCATCCTCTACGTCGCCGATACGGGCGCGGGGCGCATCATGGGGCTGGACACTGGCGGTGGCGCGTTCGGTGGTTCGCTGCCCGGCAACTGGGACGGGCTGGACGAATACAGCCAGTGGGGCGGGGCCACGTGGTCACAGTTCGCCGCCGGACTCCAGCAGCCAAGCGGACTGGCGTTGCACGACGGCCGTGTGTTTGTCAGCGACCACGCGACCCAGGAGATCATCGCGTTCGACATGTCGGGGACCGAACTTGGGCGCATGCAAACCGACGCGACCGGGATCATGGGGATCACCGTCGGCCCCAACGGCCAACTCTGGTACGCCGACGGTGCCAGCGACGAGATCGTTCGCGTCGACCCGTAGCCGCCCCCGCCAATCGAGCGTGACGGCCGAGGGCCGGGCGCGATCCGGACTACGGCGTGTAGTCGGGATCGTTGGTCACCACGAGGCGCGCCAACGCCCGCGACTCGCGGAAGCCGTAGACGACCTCGTGGCCACCGGTGGCCCAGTCGAACGTCCACGGGTCTTGGACATACACACACGTGTCCGCGTCCTGGTCCCGCCAGTTCATCTCAGACCACGACCAGCCTGCCCCGCCGCCGCCGCCGCCGCCACCGCCGCAGTCGCCCTCGAGGATCGCCGCGGGATCCGGGTTGCCATCAACCGTTGCGAAGAACGAGTCGGCTTGCGCGGAGCTCTCAAACCAGCGAACCCAAACGTGCCACGTGTCCTCGCAGGGGATGTCGACGTCAAACGTAATCGTGCCCGAGGGGTTCGGATCGGTGAACCCGACGGAAGCGACCTGGCCCTCGCCCTGCATGCTCATCACGAGGTCCCATGAACCATCGAGGATCGCCTCGTCTGCGAGTACGTCGATCTCGATCGTCTCCGCGCACGCACGGCCTCCCATGTCGTCGCCCGTGGTGCCTTCGGTGCCGTCGCTGATGCACTCGGCGGCACAACGGCGCTCGGCCGTCGATGCGCAGATCTCGTCCCAGCCAAACACGCAGCAGTTGGCGTCCATCGCACACACACACGTCTCGACCTCCGGCTCGTTGCACCCGGGGCTTTCGTGCGACTCGCAGCAGTTGGTGTCGTCGCCACCGCCGCCGGAAGAGCCAGCGTCGGTGTCGGTGTCGGTGTCGGTGTCCGCATCGGAATCCGCGTCCGCGTCGGAATCCGCATCCGCATCCGCATCTGCATCTGCATCCGCATCCGCATCCGCATCC
>JAESSZ010000456.1 GCA_016763875.1 Nannocystaceae bacterium | reverse complement strand
CTGCGTCCGCAACGACGAACTCGGGCTCGACCACCCAAGAAAACGTCGCCGCGAGAGGCTCGTCCTCGGGGCGTGGCCCTTCAATCGAGAGCACTGAGCTGTAGAGTTGCTCGGAGCCATCGGGCAGCTGCCACGCGAGACGGGCCTCGATCTCCCGGGGTTGCCACGCGTCATCAACGGTCCACGTTGCGCGCATGATGAGTCGACGGTTGTCGATCACAACAGAAGTCGGAGGTACGGCGACTCCGTCGCGGGCGAGCTCGATGGCGACCCCTTGGTTGACGTCGATCGTTGCGATCTGAATCCCCGCGGCGGGCCCAGGCTCTGAGAGCCCAGTGCTGTCTGCCGCCTGGGTGGCGTCGGCGGCGCTGCTGCCGAAGGAGCCACTCGCGGTGGTCTCGCCGTTGCTGGTCTCGGCTCCGGTGTCCGCGTGTGTGGCGCCGCTTGTGGACTCGTCGTTGGCGGCTGCTTCGCCGTCGTCTCCACAGCCGAGCGTGGCGACGCCCGCGAGAGCCATCGCCGCGACGTAGCGTGGGAACCTATCTTGCGTAACCATCTGGCAGGGCATCCCCTCCGCCAGCCCAGTCCGTCACGAAATCATCCGGTGCGGGTGAGTCTGCTAGAGCTTAAGCTTGAGCACGCCGCCCATGCGGTGTTCGCTGGCGCGGCGATGTGCGTCTCGGCGCAGGGTCGAGATGCACACGGCGATGAGCGCCCAACCAACGATACCGATCGCGACGCCCTGCAACGCTGGGCTGACGACTGGGGCCTCAGACTGGAGGTCCCGAAGGTCGCTGGCGGCCCGGATCATCGTGAGGATGAAGAATGTCAGCAGTCCGGTGAGCCCCACGGCGCGCAAGAGGGTCACGCCGGAGAATCGTCGCGGTCGCGAGATCCCGGTGCGATCCCATTCGATGTACTGCAGGGCGAGACGCAGCCACGCACCGACCATCGGCAGGATCACCAAGCCCACGATGCCGGCGAGTCCTGGCACCGCCAAGCGCAGTTGCTCGACGGGCATCACGACGTCGCCCGGGATCTGCGCCAACCACATCGACGCGAGGCTACTGCAGCGTACGGATGTACGAAATGAGCTGCCAGATCTCTGTCTCCGACATCCCGCTGTAACTTGCCATTGCCGTCCCGGAAACGCCCTCTGTGATGCTCCACAGCATGAAGTCGTCTGCGTTGCTCATGGCAGTGAAGTCGGTGGCGGGCGGCGTGGTCGTGCTTCCGGGGCCGTCACCAGCGCCAGTGTCCCCGTGGCAGTTCGCGCACAGTTGCGTGTACTGAGCCATGCCACTTGCGATGGCGCCGCTGTCACCGTCCAGCGGGTTGGTCTTGCCAGCGAAATCGGCGGGCACCCCGTCCGAATCACCGGTCCCGGCACCGGTGCCCATGTCGTCGTCGTCGTCGGAGTCGCAAGCGATCGGAAGTGCGAGGCCGATCAGTGCGCTGAGGAGAAGCGTTTTGCGGATCACGGTCGCGGATTGGACCACGAGCGAGGCCGCGCAACCAGGTGCGACATTGGCCGCCGTGTAGCGATATTTACCCACACGTGGCCTGAGCCGGGCGCGACTCCAGGATCTGACACGTGTCGTCTGGGCAACCCGCCGCAACGCACAGCGCGGCGGGGTCGGGGTAGCAGCAACCGGCGTGCTCATAGACGCATCCGCTGTGGCTCCCGTCCCACGCTTTGCCCTGGTCGCCGCACGTGGGGCTCTCATCCTCGCTTGGCGTGGCGCTCTTGGTCGCCGAGGCAGCTGGGTCGCCGTCGTCGCCGGTCTCGGCAGTGGCGGCACCATCCTCCTCCGACGCTGGAGCGGTCGTCGTTTTAGTCGGTCTGCAGCCAGCGACACTCGCCGAAGCGAATCCAACGCACAGCGCGGTAAACCATCGGCTTCGGTTCGAGATCCGGCGCATGGCGCCATTGTACCGGGGGCCAGCCTCGCAGGGCTCATCCCGTGCCCGAGAGCGGCCGGGCGTTGCGATTTCGTTGCGGGCGGTCGTGGAGTACTGGTCGGGCGTGTAGTGCGGGACCGGCCAACTCACAAGCGCGCGAGGGTTTCACCGGCCTGCATAGGGGTTTCCCCCTGATCCAAAGCCGGGCGCGGTGCGGCACGATGACAACCGCGGAGTGCTGCTAGGACTCGTCATTGTAGGGTTTTTGGCTGTGGAGCCGGCGCAGGACCAGCGCGAAGAAGACCCGTCGCAGTCCGGAGCTGACGAGGAACGAGGGCTCGTGCGCTCGATATCCGTGCGTGGTGGCAGCGAGACGCCCGATAGAGCGACGACGCTGGTCACCCGCGAAGAACTCCAAGAGCGCCTGCCGCGGTCAGCGCCCGATGCATTGCGCGGCGAGCCGGGAGTCTATGTGCAGCAGACCGCCCACAGCCAAGGCTCGCCGTACCTGCGCGGGCTCACCGGTCAGCAGACGGTGATGTTCTTCGACGGTGTTCGGCTCAATAACAGCACCTTCCGGCAGGGGCCCAACCAGTACTTTTTTACGATCGACTCGCGCACGATCAAGTCCCTGGAGGTTCTCCGCGGCAGCGCTTCGACGCGCTATGGCTCCGACGCTTTGGGTGGCGCACTACTCACCGAACCCATCGGGCCGACAATGGATCGCGGTGGCGGTAAGTGGTCGGTGCATCCGCGCGCGATGGTGCGGACGGGGAGCGCTGATGGCGAAGTCGGCGGTCGCGGCCAGCTGAGCGTTGCCTACAGCGACAAGCTCGGCGTACTGGTGGGGGCCGGCTATCGGACCGTCGGTTATCTGCGTTCGGGAGGCCGGATCATCGCGCCGGAAACCGGCCGACCTCAGGGGGTTCCGCCCGCGTTTGCGGAGGACGAGCGCACGCAGCTCGGCACTGGCTTCTCAGAAGTGACCGCCGACGCGCGCATGGTCTGGCAGCCTCGCGACGATACCCGGCTGTCGTTTGGCTACTACGACTACCGGCAACTCGACGCGCCGCGGACCGACAAGTGCCCGGCCCCCGGAGCCCCCGCCGATGGGTGCCTGCGCTACCTTCAGCAGTTCCGTACGTTACTGTACACGAAGCTTGAGCATCACGGTGCGCACGCCGCAGCGGAGAGCATCACTGCCACGCTGTCGTACCAGAAACAGCATGAGCGGCGGCAACTCGATCGCGGCGGGCCATCGCCGACGCAGGTCAACGGCGAAGACGACGTGCACTCGTTCGGCACGTCGTTGAAGGTCGCAACCCATGATTGGGACCTCGCGCCGTGGGCGGGACTGCAGTGGCACTACGGTGCCGACGCCTACCTCGATGTCATCGACAGCGAAGCATGGATCTATTTCACCGATAGCGAGACCCGCGGCAGCGATATCCGCGGGCAGTACTTGGACGGCGGGCGGTATCTGACTTCGGGCGTTTGGACTGAAGGTGTGACCCGCCTGGGTGAGGTTGTGCGGGTGAGAGCAGGCGGTCGCTTTGCGGTCGCCGACGCGGTTGCCCAGGGAGACGAGCCCTCGGGCTCGGCCTCCATCGATCGCACCTGGGTGACGGGGGTCGGTAGTGGCGGTGTGTCGGTGCAGGCGGTGTCGTGGCTCCGGTTTGTCGCCAACGTCGACCAGGGTTTTCGTGCGCCCAACCTCGACGACCTGACCTCGCGCCAACAGACTGGTCCCGGATTTCAGTACGAGAACCCAGATCTTGGTCCAGAGAAGTCGGTCTCGCTAGAGGGCGGCATCGAGATCGAGCATCCCTGGATCGAGCTAAAAGCCTACGCGTTTCAGACGAGGATTCGCGATCTCATTGGGCGCGCGCCACGGACGGT
>JAESSZ010000048.1 GCA_016763875.1 Nannocystaceae bacterium | reverse complement strand
TCAGAAGATCTGTCAGAAGATCCGGCGAAAATCGCCGACGGTGACGACGGCGATCAGCGTCAACAGGGCCAACATGCCGTAGCCGTGAACGTACTCTTCGATGCGCGCGCTAGCCCGACGTCGCGCGACCGCTTCGTAGCCGAGGAAGGCCAACCGTCCGCCGTCCAATGCGGGCATCGGCAACAGATTGAACATCCCCAGCAAGGTGCTGATGAACGCCGTCGTGGTGAGGAACGGGATGAGGCCCGTTTTTGCCTGCGAGGCGATGTGGTCGACGATGGCCACCGGCCCGCCAAACTCGGGGGCACCTGCGCCTGAGAAAGCACCCACGATAGCCCCACCGAGCCCTGACAACTGGGCGCCGGTCACCGCAATCGGCTCAGACACCGCTTTGGCAGCGGCCTGCCCGAGCGTGACGGAGTACCGCGGTCCGGTGCCAAAGCCGATACCGAGTGCCGCCCCTTCGTCTGGGATCTCGACCTCGATGGTTTGTAGCGTCTCGCCGCGTCGGACGGTGACCTCGACGGTGGTACCGCGCGCAGGCCCGGTGATCGCGTTGACGCCCGGGATGCCCTTGGCCGGTTCGATGCTCTGGCCCGCGATAGCGATCAACTCGTCGCCGAGTTCAATGCCCGCTGTTTGCCCCGACGAAGCCTCGCCGAAGCTATCGACGATAAGATGTTCATGGGGCCCGCGAACACCAGCGACGGTGAACACGCCAAGCAGCAGCACCATGGCGGCGACGTAGTTCGCGGCCGGCCCACCGAGCAAGACCAATGCGCGGGCCCACAACGGTTTGTCCCGAAAGTTCACCGACGCTTCGGCCGACGGGCCCTGAGCGAGGCGCGCCTGGGCGTCCTCTTCGTCCTCCGGCTCCATGCCTCGGATCAGCACGTAGGCCCCAAACGGGATCGCGCTGACCACATACTCGGTCCCCCGCCAGACCCCGAGTTTGAGAATCGGTGGCCCAATGCCGAACACCGAGAAGCGGTCGACTTTCATGCCGGTCGCAACGGCCGCCAAATAGTGACCGAACTCGTGGAGGATGATGACCACGCACAGGGCGAGGATCGCGACCACGATCGACATTGCCGCGGAGCATAGCACCGGGCGGCGCGTACGGCCGTGGTCAGGACTCCGTGGTCAGGATTCCGTGGTCAGGATTCCGTGGGCCGGTCGAGCCACGCCATGCCGAAACGTCCGAAGCGGCCGCGCACAAACAGACGAGCCTTCGCCACCGCCCCGCGCTTGGACGAGGGACTCCACGCCGGGGGCGTGTTTTGCGTGCGAAGATAGTGTTGCACCGCCCGTTGCGCGGCCACCAAGCCGCCGCGCCGCGACCCCAAAACGGTGGCTCCCAGCGCACGGTCTACGACCAAGATCTCTCCCGGGACGATCGCTGCGCGCTGCCCGCGAAGCACTTGGCCCAGACCCCATGCCGCGAGGCGCGGGTCGACCGGGTTGTCGATAATCAGCCACACGCGACCGCGTGCCACCGAAGCTGCACGGCGAATCGCAGTGCCCGGATCGAGGTCCTGGAGCGTGCGCAGGTTGTCCAGTTGCGCGTGCAACAGGCTGAGCACCGCCAGGGTGTTGTCCCCGGATCGCTCGTCGAGGGCGAGGATCTCCAGCGATACAGGGTCCGGCTCTGTACCGCGTTCGGACGCTGTGTGCTGCTTCGGGATGTCCGCAGCCCCACGGAGAATCGACGCGACCCGTTTTTCCTGGTCACGCAGAGGGATGATCACGGTGGCGTCGATCTGGCGCACGGTCGCTGCCGAACGATGTTTGCGCGGCCGTAGCGGCGGGTCAAGTTCGTTGCCAGCGCCGCGAGCGCGAGTTTGCCGCCCCGCGAGTTGCACGAACAAAAAGCGTGGGACAGGCCTCAACAAACCAGCAACGCAGCCCCGGCTCGGCCGATATTGGGTCGCAGACAAACTCCGCTATTGTTCGCCCCCCGCGGGCGCGCTCACCGCCTCATCGGCGCATTGCCAGGGCGATCCAGTTTCATCGCCCATCCGCACACCCGCGGAGTCCACCACACACAGTTGCGCATCCCCCCCACTGAGCGACGCGCCCGTCACCACGCAAGAAGAACAAAGAGGAAGAAACCATGGCCGGAATCAACAAGGTCATTCTGATCGGCAACCTGGGGCGTGACCCCGAGCTTCGCTACACAGGGAGCGGCACTGCGGTGTGCCAGCTCAACATCGCGACCGCCCGATCGTATACCAACAAGAATAACGAGCGCGTCGAAGAGACCGAGTGGCACCGTGTCACTGTTTGGTCCAAACAGGCCGAATTCTGCAGCCAGTACCTGAGTAAGGGACGGCAAGTCTACGTCGAGGGTCGGTTGCAAACCCGCTCGTACGAGGACAAAGAAGGCATCAAGCGCTACAGCACCGACATCATTGCCGACACGGTGCAGTTCCTCGGCGGCCGCGGAGAAGGTGGCGGCGGTCAGGGCGGCGGCGGTCAGGGCGGTCCCCCACAGGGCGGCGGTCAGGGCGGTCCCCCACAACAGGGCGGCGGTCAGGGCGGTGGTCCCCCACAGGGCGGCGATCAAGGTGGTGCCCCTCAGGGCGGCGGACAGGGTGACGGTGGTCAGGGTGGCCCGGCGCAGGGCGGCTACGACAACTACATTCCCAACGATCCCGGAGACGACGACATCCCGTTCTAGCCAGGGACTGACCACCCGAGATGGCGCGCAACAAACAGTCTGGCGCCTCGACGGCCTCCGAGGCGGCGGCAGACGGGGCGACTGTTCGGTCGACACGTCGACCGGCACGACAGCCCGTCGTACCGCCGAATTGGTCCCCGCGGATCACCAATCCCGAGCAGATCCCCGATCTGCTCGGGCGACTCCCCGATGATCCTGGGGTCTACATCATGCGCGACCGCAAGGGGCACGTGGTGTACGTCGGCAAAGCGCAGCGGTTGCGGGCCCGTGTTCGCCAATACTTCAGTGGCCAAGATTCCCGGGCCTTCGTCCCGCTTCTCACCACGCTGCTTGGCGACATCGAGACGGTCGTCGTCGCCAACAACAAAGAGGCACTGCTCCTCGAGAACAACCTAATCAAGGAGCATCGACCGCGCTTCAACGTCAAGCTGCGCGACGACTCTAACTACCTCGTGCTGCGCCTCGACCCCAAAGTCGACTGGCCCAAGCTTGAGCTCGTCCGCAACATGGGCACCGACCACGCCCACTACTTTGGGCCGTATCACTCCGCGGGATCTGCACGGCAGACGCTGCGGGTGGTGAATCGCCACTTCCGTCTGCGGACGTGCACCGACTACGCCCTGAAGCACCGACGCCGTGCCTGCTTGCAGTATCAGATCGGCCGCTGCCCCGCCCCGTGCGTGCACAAGGTCGACGGAGACGAGTACGCGAGCCAAGTCGCCGATGTCGCACTGTTCCTCAAGGGACGGCACAAGGAACTTGTGCGGGGCCTGAGCAAGCGCATGCACCAGGCCGCATCGGCACTCGAGTTCGAGTTCGCTGCACGCGTGCGCGACCAACTGCGCGCAGTGGAGACCACACTTCAGTCGCAGCAAGTCGTCGGGTCCACAACGATCGACCAAGACGCGGTCGGCATGTACCGCCAGGGCGGCCAGGTTGAGTTCACCGTGATGCACATCCGGCAAGGCAAGCTGCTGGGCACACAGAGCTACTCCGCGACGGGCATGGAGCTTCCCGATGAAGAGGTCCTCGCCAACTTCGTGAGCGCTTACTACCAGCACACCCCGTTCCTGCCCGACGAGATTCTTTTGCCGAGCGCGATCGCGGACGACGATGCCGCACCACTTGCCGCGTGGATGCGCGATCGCAAGGGCAAGAAGGTCTCCTTCCTGGTGCCGGAACGCGGCGACCGAAGAAAGCTCGCCCAACTCGCGACGCGCAACGCAAACAGCAACTTTGTCACGCGTCGCAATCAACGCGAAGACGGCGAGGCCGCGCTTCAGCGCCTTCAAACGCGGTTGGGCCTTTCTCGGCTGCCACGAACCATCGAGTGTTTCGATGTCAGCCACATTCAGGGCAGCGACACCGTGGCCTCGATGGTCGTGTTCGTCGATGGCGTTGCGGTCAAATCCCGCTACCGCTCGTTCAAGATCAAAGGCACAGGCGCACGCGACGACGGCACGGGGCTAACCCAGGGTGCGTTTCAGAACGACGACTTCGCCAGTATGTACGAGGTGCTTGGCCGCCGGGTGCGACGAGCACTGCAAGGCTCGGACGAATGGGAACTCCCCGACCTCATCGTCATCGATGGAGGCAAGGGACAACTGTCGCGCGTCGTGGCGGCTCTGGCCGATCTCGGTGTTGCTGTGGGGGCCCAAGGCGTGGACGTGGTGGCCCTCGCCAAGGAACGCGTGGGCGTACCAACATCAGGCCGGGAAACGCTCGCAGCCCTCAAGCAATCGGGAGACGCAACCGCTGCGACCGACAAGTCGCAGCAACCTGGGGCGAAGTGGCAGCAACATGTCGTGTCACAGGTCCACGATAGCGAGAGCGGACGCGACCAGGGCAAGACCGACATCAAGCCCGAGCGCGTGTTCACGCCGGGAGCCAAGGATGCGATTCGCCTCAAACACGGCAGCTCCGAGCGGTACTTGATGGAGCGGGTGCGCGACGAGGCCCACCGGTTTGCCATTGCCCACCACCGCCGACGTCGTGGAAAACGCTCGCTCAAGAGCGCGTTGGACGACATCCCGGGCGTCGGGCCGTCGCTCAAGCGCGCGCTGGTCAAACACTTTGGCACCATCGCCGCGATCCGTAAGGCCGACCCCGATGCACTGGCCGCCGTGAAGGGCATCGGGCCCGCGCTCGCGCAACGCATCGCCGACGATCTGTAGCTGCGGACGAATCCGGCTACGGAACTGTCTCTATCAAAACTATTTCTGTCACCAAACCAGACTTCCGCGGGCAGTCGCGGCAGACCGGCGACGAGGGCACGGCCCGAGCGAACTCGGGCCGGCCTCGCACTCAGGTCGCTTAGTTAGTAGCGATTGCCGCCGTTGAAGCCATGGCCGTTGCCACCACGTCCACCGCCGCCGCGTCCGCCACCACCACCGCCGCCGCCGCCGCCGCCACGCTCGGTGGCTTCGTTGACGCGGATCGAGCGTCCGTCGAGGTTGAAGCCGTCCATCTCGCGCATGGCGGTCTTCATTGATTCTGCGTCACCCATGGTCACAAAGCCGAAGCCGCGTGAGCGCCCGGTTTCTCGGTCCGTCACAACCTTCACATCAGAAACCACACCGTGTTGGGAAAAAGCATCGCGGAGGCCGTCGTCATTGGTGTCCCAGCTGAGGCCGCCTACAAAAAGTTTGTTCGACATGTCGTTCTCTTCGTTCTACGCGGAGACGCAATTCACGTTCCCCGCTATTGCCGGGGAGCCTACCGGCTCAGACCCCACGGGGCCACCGTCGTGGCGATGGCAAACGCACCGATTTGGGGTACTCGGCGGCATATGCGCAGTGAGAGATACGCGCATTCGATTTTTGCACGAGGACGCGCTTTCACCCTGGCTACCCGCCACCAAGCCTCGGAGCCCAGTTGGAGCCCGAAAAAGCGCTCTAGTCCCGACGGCGGAGGCCAAGCAGGGCCAGCAGACTAAACAACGCCAGCGGACCTGCGGGAGAGTCGGAGGTTCGGCAGTTGCAACCGTCCTCAGCAACACCACCGCCTTCGTCGTCGAGGCCGGCATCGCCGCCCGTGCCATCGCCGCTGTCATCCTCGCCGTCGCCCGTGCCGTCGTTGCCTCCCCCCTCGCCTTCGCCACCACTGCCGCCACCGCCTTCGCCTCCTTCTCCGCTGCCGCCATCGGCATCCTCGCCACCATCGGCGGCGTCCTCTCCGACGGTGATGATCGCAATGTCCTCACCCACCTGATCGGCGTGGTCTTGAACGAGCGCCCGGATCTCGTACGTGCCTGCCGGTAACCCGACAACATCGAACAGCAACTCGCGGTGGTAGTCGACGCGCTCGGCGAGCACCTCACCGGAGTCGACGTCGGTGATCGTGAACATCCATCCGTATCCGCCGACGTCGTCCCACGGCTCCAGCGAGATGTTGATCGTCTCGTCCACTTCGAACTGGGCACCATCATCCGGCGAAAGCAACTCGATCGTCGGCGGCGTGATGTCGGGACCCGCGGGAGCGAACGTGGCAGACAAGGTGCTCTTGTCGTGCTGCTCATCGCCAACACCACAGTGACACTTGTTGACGCCGACACACGACGCGCCCTGCCCCTGCACACTGATCGTAGAAGTGCACTCGTTGTTGAAGCCCAGATCGCCAGCTTGCGTCGTGGCGTAGCCGGCCGCCATCACGCTATCGACCGCGCTGGTGTGCCCAAGACCCAACGTATGCCCGATCTCCTGACTCGCCACGTTGGCCTGTCCCGCCGTGGGCGAGCCGTTCTGAAACACGTAGCAGACGTTGCGCTGTCCGTAGTCTTCGCAGTCTAGCGGCGCCACACCGCCGGAAGGACCGGCCGTGGTGTCGCTGTAGTGCCCACCGATCATCACCATCGTGTACGGCAGCACCTTGGGCGGTCGATCGATGTACACGACGCGCACCGCCCAGTCCTCGAAGTCGGCCTGCACCGCTTGCGCAACCGCAATCGCCTTCGCCTCGCCACCACCGTACACCGGGTACTGGTGGTTGGAGATCGCGATGTTGGACATGTTCTCCGCAGAGTTCTCCCCTCCCCGCGTCAGCACGGCACCGGTGTAGTTGAGGTACACGGTGTGAAATCGCGGCGTCTCTGCCCCGGGACGCTGATCCTGGTCGTAGATCCCGCTGGGCACTTCATCTGGGAATGCACAGAAGTCTTCCGGATCGCCGAACACCGGCTCGTTGCCTACGGCCAGCGCACGCTCGACATCAGCGACCATGTCTGCCCCATTGAGCATGGCTTGTGGCACCACCATGCCGCCGATCTGCGCGAGGCCTTCGGGGAGCACATGTTCGGTGCGGACGCCCTCGAGGTTTGGGTCCTCGGCGAGGATGTAGTTGTCCAGCTCGTCGAAGCTCGCCTCGGACGGCGCGTATTGCCCGTCCTTGGCCGGGTGGGCCGGATCGCCATCGGGCGAAACGTCCACCACGACCGGGCCCTGACTCGGCAGGTAGCTCGGGTTGGCCACCACATTGCGCCCGGGCCCGTCTGCCACAGCCGCGGGGCTCAGCGAAAGAGCGACCAGCATCGCGATCGAGGGCGCAGCGAACCTTTGGATTGCGAGCTTTGAGGGCACGATGTGCCTACCTTAGCGGAGTCCGACGTTGGCCACATTGCGAGAATCCACACGACGATGCTGCGCGCTCGACGCTTCTGGATTCCTCGCAAAAATCCTCGCCAGGTTGGCCAGCGCGATCTGGCAACTCGCGCGTCTAACTCCCCGTGATCGCCCGTCGCTGTCTCGCCATCGCCGTCCTCCTCGCCACAGCGTGCGCCCCCGTGGACGACATCGATCCGGCGAGCCCGGTCCCGAAGGTGGAGCCCGAGCCCGAACCTGGGCTGGCGGACGCGCCGCCGTTCGACGACACCGCGGAGCTCCGCTGGGTCCGCGCCAACGCTTGCGAGGACCAGTCGCCCATGTCGCTGACCGCCTCGGACGGCACCGGCCTGACACTTCGATCGATTCGCGCGCGCGCAACCATTGAGGGGCCGATCGCTCTGACCGAGCTTCACCTTTCGTTCGACAACCCACAGGACCGGCAACTCGAAGGACGCTTTGCGATCACGCTACCTCCGGGCGCCGCGATCAGCCGGTTCGCGATGAAGAACGGCGGCGACTGGCAAGAGGGTGAGGTCGTCGAGCGCCAGGCGGCGCGACGGGCGTACGAGGACTTTCTGCACCGACGACAAGATCCCGCCTTGCTTGAAAAGGACGCAGGCAACGTCTTCCGGGCGCGCGTATTTCCTATCCCGGCCCGAGGATCGAAAGAACTCATCATTTCGTACTCGCAGACGTTGCCCGCACAAGGCGAGCCGTGGCGGCTTCCGCTATGCGGCCTACCGACGCTGGGCGAACTCGACGTGGACGTCGGCATCGTGCGTGGGGGCGCTTACATCGGCTCGTCGCTGGGCGGAAAGGCGACCAGCGTTCAGCACCTCGCGCTGCGTGAGCAGAACTTCTCCCCAAAGAAGGACCTTGAGGCGTGGGTCGGTAACAGCCGCACTCAAGGCGTCCGGCACGGAGACCTTGCGATCGCAAGGATCAAGCCGATCGTCACGACATCGCAAACCCAACTCGATGCCCTGACGATTCTCTTCGATACAAGTGCCTCGCGTGCCTTGGATTTCTCCGGCCAGGTGGCCCGGCTCGACCGCCTCATCGCAGGCCTGGCCGCAGCGCACCCGGACATGTCGCTGAAAGTTGTCGCATTCGACCAAGGGTTGACCGAGATCTACGACGGGGCGGCCGGCGACTTCGGCGAAACGCAAATGGCAACGCTGACAGACCGCGGCGCGCTGGGTGCCTCGGATCTGCACTTGGCGCTGCGTACCCTCGGCACCGCCGGTCACGCATCGCCGCGCGTGCTGCTTATCGGCGACGGCGTTGCGACCGCGGGCGAAACCGATGCCGCCGCTTTGACCACCGCCTTGCGTGCGCTGTCGAGCTCGGGCGTTGTGCGGTTCGACGCGTTGGTCGACGGCGGCATCCAAGACAGTGCACTGCTCGCTCAGCTGACGCGCGAAGCCCTCGATA
>JAESSZ010000455.1 GCA_016763875.1 Nannocystaceae bacterium | reverse complement strand
TGCGCCCGCCGGTCGGCGGCGAACCAGCCGAAGTCGAGGGCATCTCCGAGGAGATGTTGGAGTTGCTGCTCGGCTCGCCCAACAACCCCAGCGTCTTGGCCCGCGACGCCGACTGAGCGAGCGAAGCGCGCATCCCCCTGAACCGCGCTGGTTGCGCTGCAACCCATGCCCGCTTTTTTTCGCGGCCAGTGTCGATCTGAAGGATCGGCGGTCGTCGTCCGTGCACAGGGTGGATCATTTCCGCGCTGCTCAACGGAGAACGACCAATGCAATACCTGGCCCTCATCTACGCGAACGAAGCCGACCAAGACAACAACACGCCCGAGCAGGGCAAAGAGATTTTCGCCAAGTACATGGCGTTCAACGAAGAAGCCAAGGCCGCGGGGGTCTTCGTCGCTGGCGACGCGCTCATGCCCACGTCCACAGCAACGACGGTCCGGATGCGCGACGGCAAGCTCCTGACGACGGATGGACCGTTCGCCGAGACGAAGGAGCAACTGGGTGGCTACTACATGCTGGAGTGTAAAGACCTCGACGAAGCGATTCGATGGGCCGCCAAGATCCCGACCTCCGTCCACGGGAGCATCGAAGTCCGCCCACTCCTGGTCTTCTAACCATCTCGGCTACTGTAGGGCGCCATGCCAACGCCCGAAGCTGTCCGCGGTGCCGTCGCGCACGTGTTCCGCGAGGAGTCAGGTCGGATCCTCGCCGGCCTGATCGGCGTCCTTGGTGATTTCGAGCTCGCCGAGGACGTGCTGCACGACGCCCTCGCGGCTGCGCTGGCGCGGTGGCCGGAGACGGGGGTGCCCAATCGCCCTGGTGCATGGCTGACGACTGTCGCTCGCAACCGCGCACTGGACCGACTGCGCAGGCAACGGAGGCACGCCGATCGTGAAGCTGAGATCCGCCGCCTCACCGAAACCGAGGCCGCCGTGATGCACCTACCCGAGGACACTGAGCTCCCCGATGAGCGCCTCCGCCTGGTGTTCACGTGCTGCCACCCGGCCCTGGCACAGCACGCTCAGGTTGCCCTCACGCTAGCCACGTTGGGTGGGCTGACCACACCGGAGATCGCACGTGCGTTTCTAACGTCGGAGACCACGATGGCGCAGCGCCTGGTGCGGGCAAAACGAAAGATCCGGGACGCGGGCATCCCGTACGTCGTCCCGCCACCGGAAGCGATGGGCGAACGGATCCAATCCGTGCTCGCCGTCGTCTACCTGGTGTTCAACGAGGGCTACACGGCGACCGCGGGGCAGGATCTCACGCGGCACGACCTGTGCACCGAGGCCATCCGACTGGGTCGCATTCTGACCGAGTTGCTTCCCGACAACGCCGAGGTGCTCGGGCTGCTGGCATTGGTCCTGCTGCACGACAGTCGCCGCAACGCGCGAGCCGACGACAACGGCATGCTGATCGTGCTTGAGGAGCAAGACCGAACGCGTTGGCTCCGGAGCCAGATCGACGAAGGCATCGCCTTCTTGGATCGGGCGGTGGCACTGCGAAGACGTGGGCCCTATCAAGTCCAGGCCGCGATTGCGGCCCTGCACGCGGGTGCGCCCTCACCCGATCGTACGGACTGGCGGCAGATCGCAGCCCTGTACGGGGCGCTCGCGACAATGCACCCCTCGCCCGTCGTCGAACTCAACCGAGCCGTGGCCATTGCGATGGCCGAAGGGCCCAAGGTCGGGCTTGCCCGTCTCGAGTCGCTGTCCGCCAGTGGTGTGCTGGACGGCTACCACCTGCTTCCCGCCGCCCGAGCGGACCTGCTGCGTCGAGATGGACAGCACGGTGCCGCGGCGCAAGCCTACCGCACGGCAATCACTCTCACCGCCAACGAAGGTGAGCGAAAGTACCTGCTGCGACGTTTGCGAGCGTTGACGGGACCGCCGTCATAGATCTTGGGACTCGCCGGCCGCCTCGTCCGTGCTCGCTCGTTGCGGACGCACTAGCTTTGTCGCAGCGAGCGGAAGAATCGCGACGACAATCAGCACGGCCCCCGCTCCCATCGGAACTCCAGGGCCAACCACCTCGAACAGAACCCCGGCGGCAATCGGCGCGAGTATTCGGGCGAAAGCCGCCGCCGATTGCGACAACCCTTGCGCCCACCCCTGCGCGTCAGCCGAAGTGTTCTGACTAAGAAGCGAGCTCATCGACGGGCTTGCCAGTCCGTTGCCCATCGCTATCGCACACGCGCCCAGCGCGACCACGACAACGTGGGGTGGCCGCGCCAACGCCATCGTCGCCAGACCAACGGCGAGGACCACCAGCCCGAGCAGCAGCGTGCCCTTCTCCCCAAACCATCGGACAAAACGCCCGACGAGCACCCCTTGGGTCACTAGAATCACGACGCCGATCAACGCAAATAGGTATCCGGTCTCGCGCGACCCCCAGCCGAACTCGGCCTCGCAATACAACGCAAACGTGGACTCCATCGCGGCAAAGACGAAGAAAAATCCGAAGTACAGCACCACGAGCCAGCCCACTTGTGTGCCCCATAACGAGCCGGTGAGGGCCTTGAGCAGTCGAGGACGTGGCGGACGTTCGGTCGCATTCGCGCGGTCCTCGGCCGTTCGGCTCTCAGGGAGCAGGACAAACGCCATGAGCCAGTTGAGGGCCGCCAGCCCGGCGCCAGCGAGAAACGGGAGTCCGGGGTGACTGGGGTCCGAAAGCAACCCACCGACGACGGGCCCAAAGACAAAGCCCAGGCCAATCGCCGAGCCCATGATCCCCATGTACTTCGCACGCTCACTGGGCGCGACGCAGTCAGCCACGTAGGCATGCGCCGTGGACACGTTGGCGTTGGACATGCCGCCCAGGATCCGGGCCAAAAACACCACCCACAGCGTGTTGGCCCACGCCAACGTCAGCATCGCGACGCACGACCCCGCGATGGAGATCAGCATGACCGGACGTCGGCCGTAACGGTCGGAGATTCCGCCCAATAGCGGCGCGCATACGAACTGAGCCAAAGAAAATGCGGTCGCGAGCAGGGTGACGACCTTGGGCGTCGCGCCAAACGCCTCGGCGTAATACGGCAGAACCGGGATGATGATCCCGAACGCGACCAGGTCTAAGAAGAGAGTGAACCAGACCGTAGCCAGCGCCCCTTTGCGCATCGAGGGGGACTTCGCGGTCTGGGTTCGCTGGTCGTCCATTGGCACCGAGACCGGCGTGCCCGGTGTATCACGCTCTCATCCACGCCCCCGTCCATGCCCGGAGCGCGCGTGCGCTCGACCGTCGATGCGCGGGCGTGCTACGGCACCGGACATGGTCCACGCCCCGCTGACGATCGATGACGATATTCGGCGCGCCGAGCCGCCGCCCACCGCGTTGTACGACGACGCGGTGTGGTGGCAGCGAATCAAATGTGGACTACTCCAGCGAACGTGGCACGTCATCGGCCCCGCGTCCGCGCCGCCGAGCGCGAGGAGCGTCTCCCCGCAAACGTTGCTTCCGGGC
>JAESSZ010000047.1 GCA_016763875.1 Nannocystaceae bacterium | reverse complement strand
GACGCACTGCACGAAGTCGACTCCCCATTGCCGCCGCCGCACCCCGGCCAGGGGGTGAAATGCGTCTTCGAGCAGATCCGGGAGCCCGGGCGCGCAACGCTCGAAGGCTATCGGCGCACGGGCGGCTACCAAGCACTCACGCGTGCACGTGCCGACGGGCCGGAGGCGACGTTGTCGATCATCGACGACAGCCGCCTCGCGGGTCGCGGCGGGGCAGGGTTTCCCACGGGCCGCAAGTGGCGGGCGGTGGCCGACGCCGACGCCCGCGGTGGTGAAAAAACCATCGTTTGCAACGCGGACGAGGGCGAGCCGGGTTGTTTCAAGGATCGTGTTCTCATGGACTACGACCCGCACGCGCTGCTCGAAGGCATGGCCATCGCGGCGTTTTGCACGGGGGCGAGTCGAGGGTTCATCTACCTGCGCTACGAGTATCCCCAGACGTTGCCGATCCTCGAGCGTGCGATAGCTGAAGCCAAAGCGGCGGGGTTGTTGGACGGCTTTGACCAGATGGTGCGGCGGGGGGCAGGCGCGTACGTGTGCGGCGAGGAGACCTCGTTGCTCAACTCGCTCGAGGGCAAACATCCGTTTCCGCGTAATCGTCCGCCGTACCCGGTGACGCACGGCTTCGAAGACCGGCCGACCGTGGTCAACAACGTCGAGACGCTGTGTGCTGTCGCGCCGATCTTGGTCCATGGTGGCGCGTGGTATCGGGGCCTTGGCCTCGGGCAGCACGCGGGCACGAAACTCATCAGCCTCTCGGGTGACGTGCAGCGTCCCGGCAACTACGAGGTGCCGATGGGCTTGCCGCTGACCGTACTCATCGATGAGTGGGCCGGTGGTCCGTTGCCGGGTCGAACGGTGCAAGCCGCCACGATGGCGGGGTTGTCCGGGGGGTTCCTCGCAGGCGATGACCTTGATGCGACCTTGGACGAGCCTGCCTTGCGCGCCAAGGGCTCGTTCCTCGGTGCGGGCGGCATCATTGTGTTCGACGATACGCGCGACATGGTGGAAGTGAGTCGGCAGGCGATGGCGTTCTTCGCCCACGAGTCGTGCGGCAAGTGTTTCCCGTGCCGGATCGGCACGCAGCGACTGACCGAACGCCTCAGCGGATCCTCGGGTCCCAAGAAACTCGCGCAGTGGACCGCCGAGGTCCAAGACATCGGTGACACCATGAAGGCGACCAGCGCCTGCGGTTTGGGTGTCGCGGCGCCACTGATCACCGACAGCCTGCTCCGGTACTTCCCCGAGCAGGTGCAGCGACACGTCGCGAACACGGAGAACAACCAGTCATGAGCGTTACGAGCGTCACGAGCGAGCTTCCCACCTTGGAGTTGGACGGAGACCACGTGCCGTTCTCGCTTGGCGAGACGATCTACGAGGTCGCGCAGCGGCATGCCTGCGAGATCCCAACGCTGTGTTACGACGAACGGCTCGATCCGCTGGGCGGTTGTCGCCTTTGTGTGGTCGAGGTCGAGGGCTTCCGCAGCCCTGTCGCCTCGTGCACGACCAAGGCCGTTGCGGGCATGAAGGTGCGCACGAGCACCGATGCGGTCGAAAAACACCGCCGTACGCTGCTCGAGTTGGTCGTCTCCGAGAATCCCAAGGCGAGGATCGACCCGCTTCGTGGTGCGGCGTCCCAGGAGTTGACGGTGTTGCGAAACCGCTACGACGTGGACGGTTCGCGCTTCGAGGGCAAGACATCGGGGTCGACACGACACGATGACAAAAACCCGTTCATCGCCCGCGACTACGATCAGTGCATCTCGTGCTACCGGTGCGTGCGCGTGTGTGCCGAGCGGGAAGGGGACTACGCGATCAGCGTCATGAACCGGGGCTTTGACACCCAGATCACCACCGAGTTCAACGGCCTGCTCGACGACTCAGACTGCACCTACTGTGGGCAGTGCGTTCAAACCTGCCCCACTGGCGCGCTCGGCGACGCCAAGGCGATGCGGGCACAAGACGATCCGGCGCCGCTCAAGGCCACACGATCGGTGTGTTCGTACTGCGGGGTTGGCTGCGGCGTTGATCTGTTGTCCAAGGGCGACAAGCTCGTGGGGATCCGACCGGCGCGCGACGGCGGGGCCAATGCGGGCGCGCTGTGTGTCAAAGGCCAGTTCGCATTCGACTTTGTCCAGCATAGTGACCGGTTGACCGAGCCGTTGGTGCGGAAAGACGGCGAGCTTCGCCCCGTGTCGTGGGATGAGGTACTCGATCGGGCGGCGGCGGGCTTTGCAAAAGCGGCCAAGGACCACGGTCGCCACAGCGTCTACGCAGTGGCGTCTGGACGGGCGCCGCACGAGTCCACGTACACCCTGCAGAAACAGATCCGGGGGGCGTTCGGGACCAACTACATCGATAACTGCTCTCGAGCGTGACACGCTCCCACGGTCGCCGGTCTGGCGGCCACGATTGGACGGGGCGCGATGTCCAACCCGTTGTCGGACATGGAGGAGCCCGATGTCATTTTCTGCATCGGCACCAACATGACCGAGTGTCATCCGGTGGCGGCCACGCGGCTGCATCAGGCGCGGCGCCGCGGTGCGACCCTGATCGTTGCCGACCCTCGCCGGATTACGCTGGCTAAACGGGCCGACATTTACCTGCCGCTCAAGGTCGGCACGGACGTCGCGCTGCTGCTGGGGATGGCGCATGTCATCGCCCGCGAAGGGCTGGTCGACAGCGCGTTCATCGAGTCGCGCACGCTGGAGGCGGACGCGTTTCTCGAGCACATCAAGGCGTTTACTCCCGAGTGGGCCGAGGGTATTTGCGAGGTTCCAGCGGTGGACATCGAGCGCGCCGCGCTGGCGTACGCCCGTGGCAGGCGGGGGGCGGTGTATTACACGCTCGGCATCACCGAGCACATCTGCGGCGTAGACAACGTGCAGAGCCTCTGCAATCTCGTTTTGATGACCGGCCATATCGGGCGGGCGGGCACGGGGATCAACCCCATGCGGGGGCAGAACAACATCCAGGGCGCGGGCGATGCGGGCGGGTTGCCCAACAACTACCCGGGTTTTCAGTCCGTCGAGAAGCCCGAGTTCCAGAAGAAATTTTCGGCGCTATACGGGCGTCAGATCGACGGGGAGTGCGGGATCACCAAAGTGCGGGCGTTGGAGTACGCAGTCGACGGCAAGATGAACGCCATGCTGATCTGCGGCGAGAACACGCTGGTTTCGGATCCCGATCGCAAACACTGCGAAAAGGCTCTGCGTGCTTTGGACCATCTGGTGGTGGTCGACATCTTCCTGACGGAAACCGCCGAACTCGCCGACGTCGTGCTCCCGGCCAGTGCATGGGGGGAGACCGACGGCGTCTACGCCAATACGGAGCGCCGTGTGCAGCGCGTGCGGGCGGCGGTTCCTCCACAAGGACAGGCGAAACCGGAGTGGTGGATCATGTCGCAGCTCGCCAAACGACTGGGGGTGTCGGGCTTTGAGTACGAGTCGGCGGCCGACGTCTTCAACGAGCTGTGCGAGGTGTCCCCGATCTACAAGGGGCTCAACTGGGAACGTGCGGGGGCGGCGAGCTATCACTGGCCGGTGCCGTACGACGGCCACCCAGGCACGCCTCGCCTGCACGAGGAGACTTTCCCCAGCAAGACTGGGCGCGGCACTTTCAAGCGTATCGAGTATCGCGAGCCGGCCGAGGTGGTCGACGACGAGTATCCCGTGTGGCTGACCACAGGACGGCGTTTGCAGCACTACCATACGCGCACGATGACGGCGCGCGCGGGCATGCAGTACTTCGTGCCCGAGGAGACGCTCGAGGTGCATCCGAAAGACGTGGAGGCGTGGGGGCTGACCGACGGGGGCAAGGTGCGCATGGCGTCGCGGCGTGGGGCGGTGGAACTCACCGTGGAAGCCACCGATCGCTCGCCGCGCGGCACCGTGTTTGGTAGCTTCGGTTTCGGCGACACCGCGGTCGACGATTTGACCGGGGCCGGCTACGATCCCGTGACGGAAACCGCAGAACTAAAAGTGTGCGTGGTGCGGTTGCAGCCCGCAGTGCCCTACTCGGAGCCCGTCGCATGAGTATTTTTGACCACCTACTCGATCCTGCGCACCTGTGGGACAGCGAGCACAAGCAGCGACGCGACATTCAAGACCTGCGACGTGAACTCGACGCAGCCCCGGACTTATCGCGGCTGCTCACGCCGCTGGCGGCCCGAGTCGATCAGTTGGAACTGCTGTGCAAGGCCCTGACTGAGTTACTGGTGTCCAAAGGGGTGGCGAGCCCCGAAGAACTTTCGGTTTTGGCGCAGCAACTCGACCTCGCGGACGGGGTCGAGGACGGCAAGGTCTCCGCGCGCGTTCGCGACAACGCGCCGCGCTGCCCTCGTTGCCAGCGGTTCGCCAATCCCCGCCGACAGCACTGTGTCTATTGCGAGGCAGAGCTCGGAACGGCAGTTCAAACGTCGGCAGCGCCCGCCCCCCGGACGGTGAGTTGCGGTGGCTGCGGGCAGCAGGTGCCAGAGTCGCAGACGTACTACAGCGGCAGTGGGCTGCGTTGCGAACGTTGCTACGATCCCAGCGACGGCTAACCCTGTCGCACGGGTGCGATCCGCCCGTTCACGCTTCGGGTGGCGGCGTGATCGACACGATCGCCGCGTAGTCGCGCACCAGCGTATCGACGGCGGCCGCGAGTGTCGGGTCGGCAGCCATCTCGACCCGCAACTCGGACTGCAGCGACTCGATCGCGGCCAGGTCGTCGATGAACGCGTCGCGCCACTGCGGCTGCAACGTTGCGGTCATCTGGTAGCTACGCAGGCTCTTGAGTTCGAGGATGTCGTGTTCAAGGGCGGTGCGCTCGGCGTCGAGTCGGGCTTGCGCCTCAGCGACGCCAGCGCGCTTGTCGGTTGCGCCCGAGACCACCCGGGTTATCGCAGTCGCCAGCCCGTGGGCCTTGTGGACGGTGGCCCGAACGAAGTCGTCGCGTTTGCACGCTGGGCCCAGTAGCGCCAGTAGCAGCGAGACCAGAGGCAATACCAGTTTCGCGCGACCGAGCGGCGTGGGGGGGCGCGACACGGCCGTTTGTATCAGGGCGCGGCGTGGGAAGGGACCGCTGAAGGGTCGGCAAGCCCCAGCTCCCGCAACGTCCGCTCGATGTGCACACGCAGCGCGGGGTCGGTGAACGGGTCGCGGTACGCCTCGTTGAGCACCGACTGTGCGCGCGGTGCCGCCGGGTCGTGGTTGGCGAGCAGGGCGGCCAGCGTGTCGACCGCTGCATGGACCGCGGTCGACTCCGACACGATGCCCGGATTGGCGTGGTAGGCCCGCATGAAGTCGATGAGCCCCTGCGTCGCGGCCAGCCCCCCCAGTTGTCCCAGCGCGGCAACGAGTCGTGGGAGATCATCCGCGGGCGTCGCCGGATGCATTAGGTGCTCGACGATGTGCCCGACCATGGGCGATGTGCCGCTGTGTACGACCTCCTCAGCCAGTTCTGCGACCGACAGCGAGCGGTCGGCCAGGAAGCTGGGACGCTGGGAGAGTCTGTCGAGGCGTCGCGCGAGCTCGGAAGGATCCGAGGTCCCCCAAGATCGCTCACGGGTCTTGCTGGCGTGCGCCGAGAGCTGCCGACCGGGTTCGGTCTGCCACGGACCCAGCGTCCGCTCGGCCACGGCGTCGACCAACCTTCGCGTTCGCACCTCGTCGGAGCGCCACAACAGCTCAACCGCCAAGATCTGCGCAGGCAGAAGCCGTCCGTCTTCCTCTCGGATCAGCCGACGCAGCGTCGCTCTGGTCTTGGTTTCGCTGGGCGGACGGCCGCGGTCTGGGGGAGCTGTGTCGTGGATGTCGAGCATCAAGGCCCCGGAGGTCTTGGCCATGCCGGTCCAGGTGTGGATGAGGTCCCCGGTTTCTGCGTCGAGTTCGACGATTGCCCCATCCTCGCGCACGAGCGTCACGCGTTGATCGCCGAGCGAGACCGCGACGAATTCGTGGCGGTCGTAGCGGTCAAAGTGAACCCAGCGGGCGCGCAGGGGCCGGCCGTTGGGTGCCAAACGCATCGATATG
>JAESSZ010000454.1 GCA_016763875.1 Nannocystaceae bacterium | reverse complement strand
AGCGGTCGCGCCAGCACCAGCGCCCGAGGCGACACCCGCACCCGAGCCAGCACCCGAGCCAGTGTCGGCGCCTGAACCTGCCGCCGCAGTGCCCAAGTAGGCCAGGCGTACGAGGTCAGGCCAGACCGAGATCAACGAGGCTCTGGCCCGTGTCACGCACGGTCGACTCGATCGAGCGGTAGTCGATCCCTAGTTGGTCTCGAGACTTGTGGGCGTCAATGCGCCGCACGATGGAGAGGCTGCGCTTGAGGAACCCGAACGAGATGCGCTTGTCGAACAGCGCGACCCCGTACATCAAGAAGTTCGGCATCGTGCGCTTGGGTGTCTTGCGGTCCGGGAACGCCGAACGAAGCATGCCCGCCATCTCGGTGAGCGCGGCATTGCGATTGTTCAAGATGTATCGCCCCGCCGCATCCTCGACCTCAAGGGCGCGCACGTGGGCCGCGGCCACCTCGCGAACGTCGACCACGCCGAAACGAAAGTCTGGCGTCGCCGGGAACTTGCCGCTCAGCAGATCCTTGAGCAGCGCGGGGCTCGAGCGACCATGCACTTCCGCCAGCAGAGGACCGAGCACAAGTGTGGGGTTGATCGTGACGAGATCGTAGGATGCGTCGTCGCCGAGGGTCTCGACGTGTTTCCACGCTGCGCGCTCGGCCAGAGTCTTGGACAATGGGTAGGGCGACTGCTTGAGCGTCGCGCTTTCGTTCCAGTCCTTCTCGTCGAACACGTGTGCAAGCGGCTTTTCCTCGTCGACGACTGCCGCGATGGACGACGTCACCACGACGCGACGTGCACAGGCGGCGCGGTCGATCGAAGCGAGCACGTTCTTGGTGCCGTTGAGAGCGACGTCGACGATCTGCTTCTGAGGGTCGTCGGCCGTGAGGCGCACGCTCGAGGCGACGTGGCAGACGTAGGGACAGTCGGCGACGGCCGCATCGAACGCCCCTGGCTCGGTGAGGTCAGCGCTGACCAGTTCGAGGCTGCCGCCACAGTCATCCGCGATCTTGCTGAGGTGCGCCGTCTTGGCACTCGCGTTGGCGTCCCGGACGGTGCCGCGAACCCGATAGCCCGCCCGCAGAAGCGCTTCGACGGTGTGGCTACCGATGTACCCGGACGCTCCGGTGACGCAGACGAGGTCGCCTTGCTGGATCGCTCGATTGGACACGGCCGCAGCTTGGCCCAGCCCCGTTTCACTCGCCAGTCGTTGCACAGACACTGCTACTGATTGCTTTTGTGCAACTTTTGTTGCGTCGCCACGCGATCGCGCAATGCTCGACTTACGTAAAAACAACCACTTACGTGTGTTTCGGGGCGGCCTATGTGTTGCACGTACAGGTGAGCAAGTCTGCTGCGACTCCCTACTCAGGAACCTAGCCATGTTCAAGCGCCTCCTCCCCGCCATCGTCCTCTTCCTCGTCCCCGCCTGCGATGACGGCACCGACTCTGCTGGTCGCGACGGCGACGCATCCGTGGGAGGCAAGGCAGACACGGTGGACGCCGACGGTGACGCGCTGTCGTGCCCCGCCGAGGTGTTCGTCACGCACGCCGCCAACGACGTCAACAACCACGTCTTTTCCAACTGCCACAACGCCAGCACGGGGCGCTTCGCGGCTAAGGCATGTTGCGAGGAAGAGATGGCGCTGATCGAGGACATCTCGGGCTGCCCTTCACAGGTTCGCTTCACCAACACCTCTGACGCCAGCGACAAACGCTGCGCGAACGATGTCGCGGACCACGACGGATTCGGCGAGTTTGTCCCCACCGCCTGCTGCGCGCCGCTGTGCGACACGAGTGCTCAGTTCGACGACGCGGGAACATGCCGTAACGGGGACGGCACCTTCGAAGAAGAGATCTGCTGCCACCGCAACTTCAAGCTGACGCAGGCCAACTGCGGCGGCGCGGACTGGGTCGCCATCGACGGTGGTACCCGCGACTTCGCATGCCGCGCGGGCAACGGTCAGTTCACGTTCGACGCGTGCTGCGTCGATGCCTGCGCCGAGGAAATCTCGCGCACCGCCAGCGTTCCGGAGTCCTGCAACCTTGACGCAGTTCTCTCCGACGAGTGCCCCAGCGGCTCGACCCCCAACTCGGGTGGCATCTGCCACAATCCGGTCGACGGTCAGTTCGTGAAGGCGGTCTGTTGCGAGCTCGCGGGCGAGACCGACGATCTCGACATCGAGGCCTCCGATGCCTGCTACTCCGGCATCGCCCAACAAGCGTGCAGCGCAGCTTAGGTCCCGTACCGCGGGCCGCGCCTAGTCAGCGGCGATGTGTCGTCGGGGCAGCGGCCCCCCGATGGTAGAGTCAGGGCGTGCTTAGCGAGCGGCTCGTGTCTCGGCGCGCGCTTGTCTGGGGTGCTCTGCTCGTCACGCTCGCTATCGCGGCCCTGTTGTGGAGGTCCGCGCGTCATCGCCTCGATGCGATGCAAACCGAGTTGGCTGAACGCTCATTTGAGCTGCTCGGACCCCGATGGTGGTCACACGGTTGGTCAATGACCCCGCGACTGGCACCGTCGCAGACCGGCTAGAGGCTATCTACCCGGTCCTCGCGGTCGAACTCCTCGCGTGGGACATCCGTGAGGAGAAAGACGTGTTTACACAGTGCGCGTCTGTGCGCGATGGACACGCACCTTTGGCGACGCTGCCACTGCCTTGCCGCGCGATGATCGTTGAGCTCGCCCCAGAGCTCGACGCCCTTGTCGCGGCCCGCGGCGCCCAGCACATCGGAGATGCTTCGCGGTGGCAAGACCTCCAGTGGTGGCCGCTCGCACGGGCCGTCACCGCCGTCGCGCTACGAGCACGGATCATGCTCGAGGAAGGTCACGCACCACAGCGGGCGGTCGACGCGTGCCTGGGCATTGTCGAGTTATGGCGGGACATCTCGCATGTCGCGGCGATCCAGACCGCCAGCGCATCATCGACCCTAGTGATTCGAATCGCCCCCGTCTGCCGCGACGCGGTAGCTCAGCTCGGCTCAACCGCCCGCCGAGACGCCAGAACAAGGCTCCTCGCCGCGCTCAGCGACGCTGCACCCATTTCATCCGCCGTGCGCCGAGAAGCCCTACTCGGCGAACTGGCGGTGTTCGTCCCGAGCTTTGTCAGCGGAACCCCAACAACGCTACATCCGGCCGCGCAACGCCGGGCGGACAAGTCGCGCCTGATCAACGAACCAGCGCAAGAACCGTGGTGGCTCGCACCATTCGTCCTGCCCGCGGTCTGGCAGAGCTACATCGACGTGATGAACGCGATTGCCCGTCACGCCGACGACCGACCCCAGGAGGCGACACAGGCGATCCGGGCAATTCTCGGTGATCCGGAGATCGCAGACCTCGCTCGTTCTGCAGCGAGCGCACGCTGGGGCAACCATCTGCAAACGCAGCACGGTGCCCGCGAAATAGTCCGCGGGCTCGCGGCTGGCAGTCGGTGACTTCGCCAGCGTTCATGCGTCGTCATCGTCGTCGCTCAGATCGACCCCGGTCACGAGCCTGCCGTCGTCGAGCAGCGCACCGGGCAGCGTAATGTGCTCGACCATTGCGACGGCATCGTCGTGAATACCCCCTCGCTCAACCCGCAAGTGCGCGATCGACAGCCAACTGCGCCGCCGTGTGAGTCGCACTCGAATCGCACGAACCGCCTCTTGAACGAGCCGCGTGTAGCGCAGAGCGAACATGCCACCGACGGCGCTGAGCAACCCGGTGGTGACGCCCGCGAGCACGGGCGCGTCGGGAAGTCCGGGGTACACCTCGTGGAGTGCGGCGTGGGCAAACGCAGCGCCGACGCCGACCGCCAGCCACGTTGCCGGATACAGCATCGCACCAAACAGCAGTTTGACGGTCGCCACGTCTTTCTTCTGACGGGAAGCGACACGCGCCACGCCGAGCAGCAGCAGCGCGGGCGGCAGGTTTACCAACCATCCGAGGAGCACGATTGGCGGCAGCACGAAGAAAACGACCGCGAACTGCAACGCGGTGAGAACCGCCAACCACCGCGTGCCCAAGCGCGGGTTGCGGTCCAGGTCGTAGTCCTCCAAGCCAAGCGACCGCAGGTCGCCGTCGTAGGCCTTGAGTCTGGTCCGAAGCGCCGCGACCTTCTCCGGATGCTGCTCCAGAACCGCGTAGTAACCCGCCCGGACACGAGCGAACCCAAGCACACGCTCGCCGATTGTCGTCTTGCCAGGGTCCGCGTCCGCCCGCCGCGCGCGCTCCGCCCGGATGAGTCGGCGCAGTCGCTGCAGCAGGTGATGCAGCGGCCAGTCGTCCGTGGCGTGCACAACGTCGCGCAGCGTGTCTTCGATGTGTCGTGTGAGCGCGGCACATCGTTTTGAAGAGACCTCTGGGTCCTCGTCAATTGGAGGCGTGACATCCAACGACTCAGGGAGCGCCATGGGTTCATGAAAACCCACGAGCACATTGGACCGAAACGACTGCTTCTTGTCGTAGTGGAGGCCAACAGGAATGATCACTGGGGCCCGACCATGCGCCTCGGCAAGCTGACGTGCGCGGTAGTAGAGGCGTGCAGCGCCGCTACGGAGTTCCTGCAGGCTGGGCTCGTCGTGCGAAACACCTTCGGGGAAAAGCGCACTAAAGGAGCCCTCCGATACGCGTGTCGCGAGAGCTTCGAGGCTTTTCTTGTTGGCCGCCCGTCGTGCGTCCGGATCGCTACGCCCAAGATCGATCGCGCGGTAGATGGGCACGGTCCCCATCCGTCGCATCACTCGACCAAGCACGGGGTAACGAAAGAGCCCATGTCTTGCTCCAAAAACGACGTGATGAGGAAACTGCGTGACGATGAGCCCAGGATCCACCAGGCCATTGGGATGCCAGGAAACGAGCAGTCCGCACGTGCCGGCTTTCTGCGGGATCGACTCGAGACCCGTCACATTGATCTCGCGGAAGAATGCTCCCACGATGAAGCGGAGCACTTGCCGAATCCAACGGTATGTCTCGGGCATCGACGGTGACACGGTTGGTGCGCAGCATAACGCGGTAACATTGTGTCGGCGTGAGCGAGGACGGCGAACAGGACAAGGACGCCGTGCGCTCGGGACGAACCGTCATTGGCGGTGCGCCGAGCGGAGTCCGT
>JAESSZ010000046.1 GCA_016763875.1 Nannocystaceae bacterium | reverse complement strand
CTGGTCGAGCAGATGCGGCTGGGCGGCGACACCGAGGAAGCATGGGCTTGGCAGGGCCAGCGCAGCGTCAGCGCGACGGATGAGCGCCTCTATATCGCCGGGCCGGAGTTCGGAGCGGGCTCGGGCGACGGCCACTCTGTCATCGACGTCATCGACATCTCTGATCCCGCAGGCGCTTTGTTGCGTGGCGCCAGTGTCCCCGTTGCCGGGCAGATCCAAAATCGTTGGCAGATGGATGAATTCGAGGGGGTGCTGCGTGTCGTGAGTCAGCCCGGCTTTTGGGGAAGCAGCGAGCCGCCCGTGATCGAGACCTTCTCCGTCGCCTCGGCGGACTCCATCGAGCCGCTGGCGACGCTCAATATGACGTTGCCCCGACCCGAGTCGCTGCGCTCCGTTCGCTTCGACGGAGACCGCGGCTACGCGATTACGTTTGAGCAGACCGACCCGCTGTTCACCCTGGACTTGTCGGACCCGGGCGCGCCGCAACAAGTCGGCGAACTGGAGATCCCGGGCTGGGTGCATCACATGGAGCCGCGTGGTGATCGCGTGTTGGCGCTGGGCTTCGATCCGGGTAACGCCGCCGGCTCCCTAAACGTCAGCCTGTTTGATGTGTCGGATTTCGCCAACCCGTCGATGCTGTCCCGGGTTCACTTCGGTGGGGACTGGGGGAGTTTCGGCGAAGGGCAGAATCAACTGCACAAGAGTTTCACGATCCTCGAAGAACTCGGGCTCATCTTGGTGCCGTTTTCTGGCTGGAGTTGGGACGGCGACTACGACGAGTGCGGCGGAAACTACGACAGCGGCATTCAACTCGTCGACTGGAGTGACGACGTTCTTGGCAAGCGAGGGAGCGCGCCCGCACACGGCCAGGCCCGTCGCGCGCTGATCCATCGTGATCGCCTGATCGGGATGAGCGACAAGTCCGTTGAGGTCTTCGACATTACGGACCGCGATGCCCCGCTGAGCACGGATGAGCTGCCGCTGGCCGCCAACGTGACGCAGGTGGGGGTTGGCGACGGTGTCGTGGTCCGCCTCAGTCAGGACTGGTGGAGCGGCGAGACGGTGCTCGAAGTCACTGACGCCGACGATCTGGAGGCGCCCGAGGCCCTGGGCAGCCTCGATCTGCGCGCGGTGCTCGAGGGCGATTCTGCCGTCGAGGGCTGCTGGTTCTGGGGGCTGTACAGCGCCGAAGTCATCGTGCACGGCGACTTCGCGTACCTCGTTCGTGAGCAGGGCGCGTACTACGAGGAGGCTCAGCCGGAGGTCTACGTGGATGTGATCGACATCGGTGACCCCACGGCGCCGACGTACGTCGACACGGTGACGATCGAGACGCAGCTTGGGTGGTCCGGCAATGGGATCGTCGGCATCGACGAGCTCCGGGTGGTGAAACACGGTGATGCGATCGTCATCGCCACCGGGGGTTCGTCTTACTCGAACGGCGACACGACTTCGAGCATCCATGTGGTGGACCTCAGTGTCCCGGATGCGCCCGTGGTCCGACCCGCGCTGAGGCGTCCCGCTGCGCTGTCCCACGGCATGTTGCAGACGTTTGGCGATGACCTGGTGTCTTGGCACATGGAGTCGGCCAACGAAGACGCGAGCAAAGTGCACTTCTACCTGGACCGTATCGACGTCAGTGACCCCGGTGCGCCGACGTTGCTCAAGCCCATCAACGTGCCAGGTATCGTGGTTGGATACGACGGCGACTCCGACCGCGCGGTGACCGTCAACTACGCGCTTGAGCGCGTCGCGGGGATGACGACGGACGACTGTTATGGCCACGCGCGGGTTGTTGAGTTCGACGCGGAGCAGCGGTGCATCTTGGCCCGGCGAGAGCTGATGCAGCTGCAGATCGCCGATGACGTCGCGACCGTCATCGGTACCGAGGACCTTGAAGGCGACGACGGGGCAGTGCGGTCGGTTGCGACTTCGCAGCAGCGCATTTTTGCGCACGTTTCCCGCGGTGGATATCGCTGGGACGAAGAGACGCAGGTCCCGCAGTTGCCCGTGCAGTCGGTCGCGGTCCTGCCCGATTGGACGTCGGGCCCACTGACGGTGGCATCCAGCACCGAGATCGAAAACGTCGCGGGGTACATCGGCGCGTTGCGGGCGGTTGGGGCGTCGGTCGTGTTCAATGCGATCAACGGGCTGGTGTCACTCGATGCCAGCGATGCAGCGGACCCCGAGGTCACGGCGCATGCGATGCGCGGCTACGG
Organism: Nannocystaceae bacterium; assembly: GCA_016763875.1. Classification (GTDB taxonomy): domain Bacteria; phylum Myxococcota_A; class Polyangia; order Nannocystales; family Nannocystaceae; genus JAESSZ01. The sequence continues at coordinate 1,424 of JAESSZ010000046.1, read as the reverse complement.
TTGCTGGAGTTTGCGCGTCCACGACGGGGTGGCGATGTGTCCGATGGGCGAGTACGGCCTGCAAACGGTTTCGCTCGAGTAGAGCGCCCGGCAGTAGGAACGGCCGAGCCGTCGCTTCCGCTGGCCTACCGGCAGGCATTCCCCCGGCCGGTCGTCACTCGCGGTCATGAAGGGATTTAGGCCAGTCAAGGTCCGCGACCAGCCGCCCTTGACTGGCCAAGTTCTCGCGGTCGCGCCACGTCGGCATCGACAACGAGGTGTGGGTGGACGCCGCTAGCGAGGAGGGCCGAAAAAAATCGTACGAAAGCGCGACGTGACCGAACCCGGTGGCCCTTCCCAGGATGAAACGGCCAGACGCCGTCAACCATCATGCTTTCATTCGCGAAACTTCATCTGTCCTACGCTCGAACTCTTACCGCTGGCGTTGCCTTGCTGGCGAGTGCATCCATTGTCGGCTGCGATTCATCCGATGATTCCAAGGGCACCACCGCCGCTGGGACAACCAGTGGTGGCTCCGGCTCCGGCTCCGGCGACGGCGACGACGACAACAGCAGTCCAGGCAGCAACGCCGATGACAACGCCGATGACAGTGCAGACGACAGTGCAGACGACAGTGCAGACGACAGTGCAGACGACAGTGCAGACGACACTGACGGCGGGCTCGACTGTGATAGCTGCGAGGCCGAGGCCATCGCGGGGGTGTGCGCCGACCCTGTTGCGGACTGCGAGGGCGATCCTGGCGCGGACGGGTGCGGCGAGCTCCTCGCATGAATAGGGGCGTGCGGCGAAGACGACGAGATGTGCATCAGTGATTGCGTCGAGGCGGTGACCGCTGAGTCGATCGCGCTCATCGACGTTGTGTTCGAGTGTATCGATGACGAATGTCCGCTGTGCGACGACGTCCAGGACGCGGAATGCGACGCATGCGAAGCCGAGGCCCTAGGAAACGCATGCGCTGAGGGGGTGCTTGAGTGCGAAGCCGACGTGGCGGAGGGCGGGTGCGCGGAACTAACGACTTGCGTCGAGGCTTGCGCCGACGGTGATAGGTCCGAGTGTCTTGATACGTGCTTCAGTCTTGCCGACGAAAGCGCCGTCTCGCTACTCGACGACGTCTTCGTGTGCGTCGCGGAAGCGTGCTTTCTCTGCTGATCGACAGCAGCCGCTAGGGACGGTTGGCGTTCACCGACACCATGGATGTGCTGTCGGCGAACAATCCCTGGACGGCGCCGTCGATCGCTCCTCCGCCGCTTTGAGCCCGCTGCACAAGTCGGGCGGCGGAGGTTTTGGACAGATCAAATCGAGTCTGGAGCGTCCTCAGCGTCCGTTCTCGGAGTTCACCCCGTGCCCGCGCGATTCGTCGGGCAGCAGTTGCACGATGGACCTTCCACGCCTCGGCGAGTACGTCGATCGACAAGCCGTCGCGG
>JAESSZ010000453.1 GCA_016763875.1 Nannocystaceae bacterium | reverse complement strand
GGGCCAAGGTCCGGCAGTACTGCCGCTGGCGTGGCGATGGCCGCGGTTGTTGGTGTGTCGGCCGGTTCCTTTGGTATCGAGGGCGAGCGGTTGAGTGCAAACCACGCGAGCCCAAGCACCGTGGCCGCAGCTAGCCCGACAGCGGCCCATCGCCGTGGTGGTGCGGGGCTCACTGTGACTGCATGCGCGCTGGAACTCGCGTTCTCAGCTGGTCGCAAGACCGCGTTCAGGGTGCTCGCGAGTTCCCGAGCATCCGCGAAGCGTTTCGGGAGCTCACGGGCGGTGGCCTGCTGAAACCACGCGTCGAATCCCTCGGGCACAGAGCCGTGTGCCGAGGGGACAGGGATGTCTCCGACCAGGATCTGCACCGACAACTCGGGAAGACTCTCAGAGTCGAAGGGGCGCCGCCCGAGTAAACACTCGTAGGCGATTACGCCCATCGACCACAGGTCCGACCGCGCCTCCGCGGCACTGGCGTCGCGGGCCTGCTCGGGTGCTATGTAATACGGCGTGCCCAGCATGCTGCCCTGAGCCGTGCTCGCCTGGTCTCCGCTGTGCGTCGGCGCCTTGGCGATCCCAAAATCGAGCACCTTGTAGTGCTCCCCCTCGTCGTCGGACACGATGAAGATGTTGTCCGGCTTCAGGTCGCGATGCACGATTCCCGCGGCATGGGCTCGGGTCAGCGCGCGGCACACGTGCTCGACGATGCTCGCCACCTGTTGCGGAGGAAGCTTGATGGTGCGTTTGAGGCGCTCGCGCAAGGACTCGCCTTGCAGCAGCTCCATGGCGATGTACGGGATGTCGCCATCGACCCCGTAGTCGAGAACCTGCACGACGGCTGCGCTGCGGAGACTCGCCGCCGCACGGGCTTCGCGAAGAAATCGTGCCCGCGCGTGCTCTCCCCCGGCCAGTTCGGAACGCATGACCTTGATCGCAACCGGAGTTCCGAGTTGGGTGTGCTCGGCCTCCCAGACTGAACCCATGCCGCCGTGTCCGATCTGGCGCTGGATGCGGTAGCGGTTGGCGAGGACTTGCCCGACGTAGAGCTGGCTCGATGTGGCACCAGTCACGGGTTCACCGCCAGTCCGCGCAGCCATCGGATCCCATTTTTTCCGCCCGCGACCACGTCGTCCACCCCGTCGCCGTCGATGTCACCGACCACGCCGTGGACGTGGGCGCCATCGGGAGACAGCGGCGACCGGCCTCCGGCGACGACGGCGAGCTCGACGAGATCAAGGGCGTGGGCGTCGGGATCCAGCGGATCGACCGTCCACAGGAACAAGGCGCGGCGGGAGACGAGCAAGAGGTCTATCGCCGAGGGACTGACCGACAGACTCCGGGTCGAAGGCCCCTTGAATATCGCTGCGGCCCGTATGTGGACCGTGCAGTCGGGGTCATCGCAGATCGATAGCTCTGGCGTCGGCAACGTGATGAGGGCTCGGCCGCCAACGTCGAGCGTGCCATCGCCCGTGTTGAGGAACGTGGCGAGCCGCGGCGGATCTTCGGCGGTCAGTAGCCAGATGTCGTCGTCACCGTCGCCGTCGAGATCGCGACGCTGTGGGACCGAGTCTGGGTCAGCGGATGTGACGTAGGCTGGCCACGCAGCGCCTGCGTAGGGCTCGCCGACACTCGTTAGCAGGGCGTCGGCGAAGCGAGGCTCACCGGCTTCCACGTGTAACGTACGCACCTGGAGGTCGGGTGCAAACACGACCAGTTCGTCGATGCCGTCGCTATCGAGGTCCAACGCGACCGCGCGTGTCAGGCCCGCGTGGTCGGGGGCGAGGTCCAGCGGGGTCGTCGTCGCGTGACGCGTCGAGCCGTCGAAAAACGTACCGCCGCCACGGGTCAATAGCGCCACCGAAACGCCAGCGTCTGCGTTTTCTCCGATGACCGCCACGGCACGTGCCTCGGGGTGGGCGCGATCGAAGTGACCCGTCACGAACAACCGTGGGGTCACCGTAAGGGGGAGACCGTCCACGCTGCGAAGCTGGCGATCGTTGTTCGCGGTGAGTCGTGTGAGTCGCCGGTTTTTCCCGTCGGCGTCCTGGGAGATCACCGCCAGCAGCTGGCTGTCCCCAATAAGGTGTGCGTCGACGATGTGGGTGAACCCGAGGTCACGGCGGATCTGGCCTTCACCGCCGAAGACAACGATGAGTTCGTCCCCTTGCTGCGTGGGTCGCGAAAATACGAGGTCATCGCGGCCGTCGCCATCGAGATCGCCGCTACCCCGCAGCACGGCGCCGACTCCGATGTGGATGATGCGGGCGGACCACGATGCCTGGCCTGGCGCTTCGATGATCACGAGGTCACCGGCGACAGGGAGCGTTGGTCCCCATGCGGTCGCGGACGACGTCGCATCGTCTGAGTCGGGCAGGAGGACCGCCAGTTCGGGGTCGCCGTCGCCGTCGTAGTCCAACACGCTCGCGGCGTTGGCACAGAAGGTAGGGGTCCCGCCTGGACCCACGTCGCATCGGTACGCGGCGGTGTCGCAGGTCCCGCAGTCGGGCACCGAGCAGCTCCGGATCCAGCGGCTGCGTGTCAGAAAATCCGGACGTCCGTCGGCGTTGAAGTCTCCGACGCCGATGACGCCCAGCGAAACGCTAGAATCAGGCACAGCGAGCCCCACGCCCGCGTCGAACGTACCGTCACCCGCGCTCATCGGCAGGCTCGTTGGGTCGGAATGGAATGTGCCGTCGCCGACGGCGTAGGCGATGTGGATCCGAGCAGCGTCCGTTGTGAGGACGATGTCGTCCAGACCGTCGTCGTTGGCGTCGCCGAACACCATGCCGTCACCGAGCGCGCGACCTTGCGGCAGCTCGGGCAATACCAGCGGGATGCTGGTCCAGCCCGAGACTGACTCGCACGGATTGTGCGCTCTGAGCTCCGACGTGCCGCGGTAGCCGTAGAGCATAACTGGACACACCAGCGAGGCCAGCGCGCCCGCTGCACTCGCGACGTCGGGGTCCAACGGCTGCCCACGCGAGGGTCCCACCAGTTGCTGTGGGGGACCGCCCGCGTCGAACTCGATGGAGACGCCCTGCGCTCGCCAGATCGTGTTCGACTGAAATCCGAACAGCAGTAAGGCATCGCCGATGCTCGGAACGTCCGCAGGGATGATGTACGAAGCGAGAACAATCGGTCCATCGTCGACCGTCTCCGGGCCCTGGAGGACGACCGCTTCAAACCCGAGGTCCTCGGTCAAACGCGAGATGGTTGCGTGTGCGGCGCTCGTGGCGGGGGTGGGAATCGACGGGGCACTGGCACGGGCGGCAAGCAAGTACACCGCGCCATCGGACTCCAACGCCGACAGGGTCGGCCGTTCGCCCACGAAGGTTGGGGGCCCGGGCACGAAGATGCCGTCCTCGAACTTGTAGATCCGCGAAGTGGCGCCACCCGCTGCGGATGGCGACTCGACGGTCACGATTTCGGGTCGTGCGTCACCGCCGACGTCAACCAGGCGGACCTCGACGACTTCGGCGGTCGTCACATCGGTCGACAGCGACGCGAACGGGCTGCACGCAGGACCTCCCTCGTGCCCAAGGCAAGGGCGGCGGCAGATCGCGTCCGCGCCACAGTGAAACCCATCTGGGCAGGACTGTGTGGTGCAGGTCCATCGGCACGCTTGGATCCCAGCCCCAGCCGCGCCGCACGCCTCGGCGTCTTGCACTGGTTCACAGTCTTCACCAGCGGCCGGTTCGATGATCCCGTTGCCGCACTGCTCCAGCTGCGGTTGCTCGGCCTGCGCGCAGCCGAGCACGACGACGCACAGCAGGCTCGACGCGATGACCCCCGTATCTCCGCGCCCAAACAACCCCTCTACAATGCGGGAGAGAGCGAATCGGGGTCAACCGCTGAGGCGGCACCGTGGCGGTCTTTCCGGGCGGGTGTGGTGGTTATGGGTGCTTGTCGCCGCACGTGCCGCGAACGACGGAGACGGACCATCGCGGCCCTTTGGTCACAACCACGCTGTCGCCCGGGTTACGCAGTAGGTCGGCCGCGGTGCTCGCACCGCTGATCTCGACGTCGATGAATCTTGCTGGCGCTGGTGTCGGCGCTGGTGTTGGCGCTGGTGTTGGGTCGACCGGTGTCGTCGGCAGGGCTGCGGGCGCATCGGAGACGGCCGGTGCCTCGGTCGCGGCTGGTACCGGG